>NZ_CALPDC010000012.1:0-71578 GCF_943193165.1 Weizmannia agrestimuris | reverse complement strand
CCATTACAAGTTCCAATGGCAGCACTCCTTTTCTTATTTTTCAGTTTTATTATAAAGGACAAACGTTCGTTTTTCAATACTCATTTTTGCGTTTATCTCCCAATTTTTTAGAACGACTCACGTACATAAACAGAATCTGCCCGATTAGCCGTTTCTGTTAAGGAAATGGGTAGCCAATCCAGGATATTGTAAACGGGGACCGCCTAAGCCTTTCACGCGATCCTTGTACTGCTGCTGATTACCACCTTTTCCGCCTGCACTTATTTGTTTTACCGAAAACGGGACTTAAATATGTGATATATAGCGGGAAACTTTTGCTTTACCGCTTTTCTGCCATTTACAATCCATGGAAGAAAACAGCGCCTGCCACCCTGAGCGATGACCGGCGCACATTATTACTTTTTCCGAAAGGCCATGATCAAGGCAACCAGTGATAGCACAACCGATACGATTGACAAGATGAGCGGCAGGGTGTTGGATGAAGAGCCGGATGTTTTGTCGTCGTTGGTTGTTGTATCATGGGTTTGGGCTTGACCGGTGTCCGAACCTTTTACTATTTTTGTAATTGAATGGGGGTTGTCGCCGTTTTTGTCCTGCGTCCACTCGACAATACTGCCGTCTTTGTAATATTGGTACGCATCCCAGGCGATTTCGGTCTCACGATTCGGGTTTGTAGCAACAATTGTAAACTGCTGGAACTGTCCCGGTAAAATGCCTTTTCCATCAGCCTTGAAAGTAAAGGTCTTGGTTTTTCCGTCTGAACCTTTTTCAGCTGAATAGGTCCAACCCGGCACCGGTTCATATGATTCAATTTCGACGCCCTTTGGTGTTTTAATTGTGACTTTGGTCGTTGGAATATTTTTTTCTGTCGGCACTTTAATCGTATAGGTTTCCCACGCGCCGGTTGTAGATGTGGCCGGGCTCACGGTTACGTGGGCACTTGCTACACCTGCAAACAGAAATAAACCGAAAAATGCCGGCAGCACGACTCTGGCAAACTTCTTCAACATTTTTCCTTTTCTCCTTTCATTGGAACCACTTTTTGAACGCCGTCTTTCCCTCTCAGTCAGGCTGGCTTGCGACACGAATGGAAAAATCCAAGTCAATCGTGTTCAAGTCTTTCCAAAACTTAGGCATGCACGTTCCAGCCTAATACAGAGAAACTGATCTTTTTTCCCTCAATCAGGCTGGCTGCCAACATGAACAGAGAAATCCGTGTCGATGGTATTCAAATCTTTTTTCAAAACGTGGACATGCACGTTCCAATGGCCTGCCATATTGAAATCCATTCCTTTTGCGCGGTAGTAACCGTCTTTGACTTTTTTCAATACTTTCGACTCGCTGCCCATTTCCATTTCAAGCGAAGTAAAAGTTAATGTCACTTGCTCGATATGCTCTATCGGCCGTCCATTGCGGTCTTTCAACGACAATGTAAATGTATTTTCCCCTATCACATTCGGAGTAGCCGAGAACGTCACTTCTTGTTGGTGGACAGTTTTCGTTTCTTTGAACGGTCCGGGTGCCGCCGTCGCAGTCGGTAAGTTTGTCAAAATGACAGAGAGGACAAGTACGGCAATCCCTGTTGCCAGTTCACCCGATACGGATGCAAAAAGTCCTTTTTTTCTGCTTCGCCTTCCGTTCCAAAAATTTAACGCGGCAAGCATGATCATCACGAGAAGCAACAGGATTTTAGCAAACAGCACTTTCCCATAAAAGGTCGTTACGAGTGATCGCAAGTTTGGCACATAGGTGATGCTGCCCAAAACGCCTGTCACAGCGAGCACAACGACAAGGGCAATACCCCATTTTGAAAATGCCCTGATCATCCGAAAATAATGCGGCTTTGTATCCTCATGCCTTGCCAATGGCATAAAGACGGCGAACATGGCCAGGCTGCCAATCCAAATTTCTGCCGAAAGCAAATGGAGAAAATCCAGCGTCACCTGCCATACGGGGTGCGGGGCTGAAGCAGCATGGCCAATCAACGCTTTAGTGAGCACCCATCCAAGCGCAGAAACGAGTGCTGCAAAAAGCAAAACAGGATTTTTCGTCTTTGAATGGAAAAATACCAAAGCAGCCAGGCACAGCAACAGGGCCATCTGTACCAGCCATATATGCCCAAAAGCCGTACTTGTCGTGAAACTTTTTAATACGCTGGCATGAAGCACATGGCGCCATGAAGTCGTCAGTTCAATGGACGCCGTTAAAGGCAAACTCAATAAAGTGCCCACAACCAGGAACAAAATACCTATTTGCAGCATCTTGCCGGATGCTTTCTTTATATATGAATTGTGGCCGGCCTCCCGCGGAACAATGAGCAGGGAAAAGAAAAACATGCCGGCAATACACGCAAAACTGGCATATTGCAGCCAGCGGATCAAAATCAAGTCGATTTTGGGCGTATACCCTGTTTCCGTTCCGGAAGTGGATGGTTGCTTCGCCTCATGTCCGGATCCAACTTGAAAAGGAATAACGCCTTGGACAGGGTGCCCGTCACCGGAAACCGCTTTCCATTGAATTTGATATGTACCTTTTGGCAAATTTGTGCGCAAGCCGCATTCCAAAACAGCCCCATTGCGGGAGTTGATCCTTCCGTCTTTCCGGTCAACCCGCTTCCCATCCTCATCAAATACTTGAATGGAATAATTGACGGGCTGGATTTTTTCATCAAATTGGATGGTCACCTTTTTCGGCGGTGCTTTCCATACTTCATTTTCAGAAGGGCTGGATTTTACGATGTACGCATGCGCAGACGCCATGGAAGGTAAAATCAGCACCCCAAACAAGAGCAAAACGGCAAATAAAAAATACTTTCTAGTCTTCAAATGAACCTCCCTCCTTTCAAAATGAGATACGCGCGATTTTCCCGCGATCAAATCCATCGTATACTTAGAAAAATGCAATAGATACCAGAGGACCGCTCCCCGAGGAAAGACACTATTAGCTTAATACATGATTTCACGATTTACAAATGAGAAGGATTTTCAACAAGTGTTTGTGAAAAAGGAAGTACTTGCCATCCCCCGCAATCTGCCAAACATCATTTGGCACTTTACAGGTGACGGGTATTGTAACGGTAAATGCCGTTCCTTTTCTGGTTCGTTTTTCACATTCCAATTCTGCCCATCAAAAGCGATAGAATTTAAAACAAAAGACCTGGTTCCCTTCACATGAAAACCAGGTCTTGCCTTTATGGATCATTTGTCAATGCCTGTAATGATTTGACCTCTCAACCGATTGTCAAACCTTGATATTTTTTTATTTCTTCCAATGTCGGAATCGCGTCTTGTCCGCCAGCACGGGAGACTTTGATACCAGCCGCAACCGATGCAAACCGAGCCGCTTCTACAAGGTCATCCGTATCAATAAGCGCATCGGCAATGGCACCGGCATAGCAGTCGCCTGCCCCAACCGTATCCACAGCCTGCACTTGGATAGAATCGACAAAAGTGATTTTGCCTTGCTGACAAACAAGGCTGCCTTTGCTTCCCATTTTAACAATGGCATTCGGGACTCCGAGTTCATGAATCTTTTGAGCCGCAAGCAGCGCACTTTCTTTATCCGTCACTTTAATACCCGTGATCGCTTCCGTTTCCTGGCTGTTTGGCAGTACAAGATCAGCATATCGGAAAGCCTCCGGTGTAATGCCGCCAGCCGGTGCCGGATCGAGAATAACATACATGCCGCGTTGTTTTGCCAGCTTCATGGCTGCTAAAATCGACTCTTTGCTTGTTTCCATTTGTATCAATAAAATTTTCGCTTTCAAATTCGCGAAAGCTTTTTCAATATCTTGCCCGGTTAATGCTTCATTGGCGCCGATTGTGCCAACCATCGTGTTTTCCCCTGACTGGTCCACAAGTGCAATAAACGTCCCGGTTCCGGCTTTATCTGTCTTCATAACGCCGGTGACATCCACACCCCGGCTGCGCAAATTTTCAAGCATCTGGTTGCCTGCGCTGTCATTGCCGACCGAACCAACCATTGCAACCTTTTTGCCAAGTGTTGCTGCGCTGGCTGCCTGGTTGGCACCTTTGCCCCCCGGCAGCATTTTAATCGATTGGCAAAATTCCGTATTCCCGTATTTCGGATAAGTTTCACAGTTTACCACAACGTCCATGTTAATGCTTCCTACCACCACAACATCGAATTCCATTGTCGGTTCCTCCTCTGTATGTCCGTTATTAATGATGCAATTGCCACAATGCCTCATCCATATATGCCGGCTGATTTTCGTTTTTCTGATGGTGCCGTGTTCACTGCAGCATGGGCGTCTAATAAGTTTCTCGTACGCTCCACATTTTCCCGCAGCGTGCCTTCCTTTTTAAACACGGCGCTTGTTCCGCACACATACATTGTGGCGCCGTTTTCTTTGCAGGCCGGAATCGTAGATGCACCGATATTCCCGTCTACCTCTATCTCAATATTAAATTTGTTGCGTGTGATAGTTTCATGGAGACGGGCAATTTTATCATACACAGCCGGAATAAATTTCTGGCCGGCAAATCCCGGATTCACCGTCATTACAACAACGTAATCGGTTACGTCATAGACATAATCCAGCACATCAAGCGGCGTTGCTGGATTAATGGCAACACCGGCTTTTAAACCCTTGTTCTTGATCCTGGCAAGTGCTCCCTGCAAATTATCGGTTGCTTCTGCATGAATGGAGATCATATCTGATCCGCAGTCAGCGAATAAATCAATGAATCTTTCAGGCTGTTTAATCATTAAATGTGTATCCAATGGTTTATCAGTCAGCTTTCGGACGGTCCGGATAAAATCGGGTCCAAGTGTGAAATTCGGCACAAATAAGCCGTCCATTACATCAAGATGGTAAAAATCAACACCGGCTTCATCCATCTCTTTTATGTTTTCTGCTAAACGTCCCAAATCTGCACACATCAAAGACGGTCCTATTTTATTCATCTTCTTCACTCCTCGTATAACCCCGCGCCATGGGGGGTATTTCGTTTTAAAACGGAAACCGAAACAGGGGCAACGCTCACTTGCATGAAGCCAAAATTAAAAACTTTGCCCCGGACTCATCATTTCCTTTTTTTGCTTCACAAATGGGACGGAATTGCCTTGAATCAAGGTGCAGCTCTCCATCCCCCGGAACCCTGCCGGCTATCAATCAACCGATGACTCCCGTACAACAAGTTCGGGTTTTACTTCATATTTCCTCGGTTTTTCGTTTTCATTCCGGATTAAACGGTTCAATTCCTCAATCGCCAGCCGGCCTACTTTATGTTTTTGCTGGTCAACCGTCGATAATTGTGGCGTGGAGAACCGCGAAAACTGGATATGATCATAGCCAACGATTTTCATATCGGAAGGCACTTTTAACCCGGCTTCCGTACAGGCGCGGATGGCCCCCAACGCCATGGCATCATTCGAACTGAAAATACCATCAAAGGACGCTCCGCTATTTATCAGGCCTTTCACTGCTTCATATCCGCTTTCCATGCTGAAATTCCCGTAAACGACCTGTGGCACTTGCCCATGCCCATCCTCTTTTAAAACTTCCAGGTAGCCGGTTAAACGGTCATTTGCACTTTTTTCATCTTTCGGGCCCGACAGATGGACAATTTTACGGCATCCGCCTTCTTTTATAAGGTGCCGTACCGCAAGTCTTGCTCCTTTTTTATGATCCACTGTAATGGAAGAATAAGGGTGGTCCGACTGCGATCTGTCGATGGTAATGGTACGGACTCCCCGGCTTTCCAGGAAATCGAGATCTTTTGTTTTCACGTACAGCGAATTAATAATCGCACCTGTTACATAGCTGCTTAGAACGGAATCCAGGTAGTATTTTACTTTTGCCCGTTCATCATCGCTGTTGCATAAATACACATGGTAACCATAAGCATTGGCAGCTTCTTCAATCGCCTTCACCAATTCCGGAAAAAAAGGATTTTCCAATGAAGGAATCAGCAAAGCAATTAAATTTGTATTTCCTTTTGATAAACTTTTTGCCAATGTATTCGGCTTATAGTTCATTTCTTCTGCAATTTTACGTACGCGTTCAATCGTTTCCGGGCTGGCTTCGCCTTTATTGTTCAAAATTCTGGATACCGTTGCCGTTGAAACACCAGCTGCTTTTGCCACATCGCGTATTGTTACCATGAGCATAAACTCCTTTTCGTCTTACGTAACCGATTACGTTACTAATGTAAGCCTTTTTCTTTATTTTGTCAACGGTTTCTTTTTGTAAAATCATTTTTTTCGTATATTCCCCGGTTTCTTCTATATATAGAACTTATCCAATTTGCCAGCAATAATCAGGATAGCTGCAAAAACGTTTGATTTCCCATCTCTATATGTTAAATCTGTTTTTGCGTACAACGCCCTATACATCTAAATTTTGGCCAAAGCTGCCGGAATTGTTGGCAAGACCAGGGCTTTTGCCTGTTCAACGCTGGCTGGACCGGTGAAATCCGTTTTATTTTTCCGCAAAGCAGGCTGCCTTTTAGAAAAGGGATCAAAATGCTAGAGGAAATTTGGATATATTTTCTTTTATGAAAACGGTTGAATTTTTTTTGGGAGTTTGCTATATTATAGACAATCCTTTTTGTTTCGTTTACGTAACCGGTTACGAGGCAAAAGGAGGGACACAACCATGATGATTGTCGATAAATTAAACGAAGGTTTTCGCTTTTTTATAGACTTAGGCGCACCAGCCATGATGTTTTTTATCATTACCATTTTATCTTTGTGTGTAGGCGTATCCATCTCGCGTTCCATTGAAGGCGGGATTCGGATGGCATTGGCGCTCACAGGTATGAGTGCCGTCATCTCATTATTGACAAGTGCGTTCGGCCCGGCCCTTCAAAACTTTGTGAAGGCAACCGGCGTATCGCTTGGCATTACCGACCTAGGATGGGCGCCGCTCGCGGTCATCACCTGGGGATCGATTTACACACTTTATTTTGCTTTTATTTGTCTCATCACAAACTTCATTCTTTTGATTACGAAGACAACCAGCACATTAAATGTCGACCTGTTTAACATTTGGAACATTTCCGTTCTTGGATTGCTCATTTTGCATTACTCCGGAAACAATATGATTGTCACAACTTTGTTTGTCGCATTTGTTTACGCGCTCATGCTGATCAATTCGGATGTCATGAAACCAACTATTAATGAGCTCCTTGATTATGACCAAACCAATATTACAACAACGGCACACCCGTCATTGTTAGTCGCTCCAGTTGCGATGGTGTTTAACAAGGTGATTGACAAATTTCTCCCGTTTATTGATAAGTTTGACTTTAATGCCGAAACCCTCAATAAAAAAATCGGTTTCTGGGGAAGCAAATTTGCGATTGGTGCATACCTCGGGATTTTCATCGGTTTATTGGGGCAGCAATCTCTCAAAGATACTTTTGCGCTTGCTTTTACCGCAGGGGTTTCGCTTGAATTGTTTGCTTTTGTCGGCGGATGGTTTGCCCCGGCGATTGACCCGCTATCAGACGGGATTACCCAAATCATGAGCAAGCGATTGCGCGGAAGAAAACTTTTAATCGCCATTGACTGGCCGATTCTTGCCCCAAGAGCAGAAGTTTGGGCGGTAGCCAACATTCTTGCGCCGATTCTGTTAGTGGAAGCCATGTTTTTACCAGGAAACCACGTCTTGCCGCTTGGAGGGATTTTGCTGACGGTGCTGACGCCGGCACTCTTGATTGTTACCCGTGGAAGAGTGATCCGGATGACCATTATCGGAACGGTGATGATCCCATTGTTCCTTTGGGGGGCAACACTCATTGCCAAATTCTTAACATCAGCATCGATTGCCATGCACAGTTTTCCGGCAGGGCTTTCAAAAGGCGCACTCTTCTCATCTGTTGACTCGGATCCAATTGAGAAAATGCTCGCCATCTTGTTTGGGAAAGCAGCTAATACGCTGGATTTGAAGCTTATTGCTTTTTCCATTCTGGCACTGGCCGGATACATCCTGCTGTTTGCCTGGTACCATAAACAAATGCGGAAAAGAAACGCAGCCATTGACGAGACGATCCAAGCACAATCCGCCCAAAACCAAAGTTCCAGTGTAAAAAAAGTGCTTAAAGCGGAATAATTGAGAAATACCGCCCTGAAAACGGAAAGAGGTTTTCAGGGCTTTTTTAGCTATGGGCGGCTCTTCATCAATTTCCCAAACGGCAGACAAATATTTGCACGCTGACAATTTACCGTCTTTGTTTCACGGCTTGGGCATCGTTCACTGGGGATTTCATCCATCTCCCGTCCGTGCGTTCTCTCCCATCAGCAAAGCGCTTCACCTCCCCTGCCGCCGGCTTGCGTTTCGAAGCGGCAGGGCTTATTTTCCTATATCCATAGCAGCACTCCCTTTTTTACAAGATTCACCAATATTCCCTTGTTTTTAAACTTCGGGTATGCGATCAGCCGGTTCAGATCTTTTACGGTTAATGCAGAAGGCGGGATGGCGAGTTCGTATTCGCCCCGCAACTGATATACGAGTGACAGCGCATATTCCGTTTGTTTAGGTGTCAGTGAATAATCTTCCGCACTGGCAGTCTGCCCGGCTTTTGTTTTGCCCATTTCAGCCAAAAGCGCTTTTAATTTGGCATCGACAAGTGCTTCTATTTTTTCCTGGCTGATTTGCTCCTTATCCCGCCTTTTAAGCCATTTTTCCAAAAACCCTCTAAGCAATGACTTTCTTCAAAAATTGTCCCTGATACTATTTTACCAAGCCGGCCAGGGATTTTTCTATATTTTTAGTGTAATATGTATTTTCATAGGAAAATTGTCGCAGCCGGTATAGTATAATGAGTAAACAAGATGGTTTGGAAGGAATTGGAATGGCCGTTACGATTCCTGAGTCAATCAGGTCTTCCGCAACAGCGGGAGAGCGCTGTTGTTCCGTGCGCTGAAACCATCCGGAAAGCACGGTTAGAAAGAAACGGTTTTGCGGAAGCAGGTCAGCCAATAAGCATTGCTGGGCGCAAAAGCAGGAAAAAAATCGATGTGCAAAAACGGCGGGACACTTTATGTTGCCCGCCGTTTTGGATGGCAATACGATGGAAATCCCCGCCAGATTTGGCGGTTGCCGCGCATTTCAGGCTCCGGCCCGTTTTCCAAAAGCGAAGTGCTAGTCCATGTTTAATATCCCGTTTTGTGGAATCTCAATTTGAAAATGGGTTCCTTCCGTTGAACTTTCAACGATCCGGATATTGCCGAGATGCTCTATAACGATCTTTTTTACATAAGGCAAGCCTAATCCCATTCCTTCAGATTTCAACGACAAAAAAGGGTTAAAAACACTTTCCCATTGTTCCTGCCCAATCCCTGTGCCGGTATCTTTAAAATGAATCATAATCATTTCCTGGTCCACTTCAATCTGGATCGCAATTCTCTTGTCTTTTCTATCTTCAGGAATCGCCTCTATGCTGTTTTTAATGAGATTGATAAAAACTTGTTTCAAGTTTGCTTTATTGACGTACGCATCAAGGGAATGATAACAATTCTTCAGTTCAACTTCAATATGATGTTCTGTTAAAATGACTTGGGAAAACTCAAGAGACTCCCTGATAATCGATTCCAGATTTTCTTTCTTAAAAGTGGTGGAAGATGACTTCAAATACGTCTTGTAGTTATCTACTAAGTCATCTAAATGCTCAGAGGATTTTTCTATCATATTCAAATAAACTTTATCTTTTTCATCCATACCGGCGCTTGCATTTAACATTTGGGAAAAGCCCTTAATGATTTGATTCGCATTTTTTACTTCATGAATCAAACTTCCGGCTAAGTTGCCGGTATAATCCAATTTCATCTGCCTTTCCATAAGTTCATAATAGTTCGCCTTTATATTGGCACCTAACTTTATGAACTCCATGACGATCAAGGTTGAGAAAATGATCACCCCGATGCTGCTGGAAATACCGCCGGTTTCAGGAGAGAAGTTTAAAAAACCGAATATGTATAAAAGCAGGGAATACAGGCTAAACCTTGCCAAGAATCTTTTCATATTTTGATTTACCATTCTTTTCGTCATCAAAAATATAAGGATTAAAAACAGTAAGAAGCTGCCCATATGTAAAATATACAGCCAGATCAGCGGCCCGTATTCAGGAAATAAAAAGATGGCATTTTCTCCATTTTTATGCGCCACATACAGGTCTTTTGTACCTAAACTTGTCCAGTTTATAAAATAAATAACCGTACTCCAGAAAATTAAAAAATATAAAACCTTTTGATTGAGTAAAACATTCGATAGTTTGTCCAGCCATTTCCGTCCTGCCAGAAGTGTCGGCTGGCCTTTTATAATAGAAAAAGCAATGTAATATACAACTGGTATGGAAAAAGTCGTCCCGCCTCGAAGAAATTTAAAAAGAACAAGGATCGTTTCCTTGCTTAATACTTTTCCGAGAAAAAGGACGCCGATATCGAATTGCCAGGCCGTGATCAAAAGCATATAGAATCCCAATACCAAAGACAGCTTTAACTCTTTATATAATGATTGCATGCTCACGGCCAGGACAATCGGAATGAATCCTATCGTAAAAATCAATACCCCAATAACGATAGTACCTCATCCCCTTTCTAACTCTTGATGTATTTCTTCATATAGGCACATGCGTTATTGCCGCCAAATCCATGGTTGGTGATGGCCACTTCATGAACCTCCCGATAGATGGTCTCTGTTATAATATTCATTTCTTCATACCCGCGTCTGGTTGTTCGGATTGTTGGCGGGATAAAGCCGTATTGCAAACTTAAAAGCGATGAAATGACTTGTAATATGCCAATGACGCCAAAAGGATTGCCATACATGCTTTTGATTGAAGTATAGGGAACTTCATGGTTAAACAACTGTTTGGAACAGCGCTGCTCGATTTGGTCGTTCAGTTCAATGCCAAGTGCCTGGCTGTTGATGTAATCCGGCATTCTTCCCATTGTGACTTCTTTTAATGCGTTTAACATTTGGTCCCCGGATTCGTCCAATGAAAAAATATTGATCCCATCATTATTGGAAACGACATCAACTATTTCGCCTTTTATATCTGCTTTTCGTTGAACGGCATCTTCTTCCCTTTCCAGCACGATTGCCCCTGCCGCTTCTGACATTGCAAACCCCTTGCTTCCTTTTTGAAACGGCACAGCGCCTTCTTCAAGCGTCTGGTTAAGCGGGATCGTTTTTGTTTTTGCAAACGCATAAGTCGTCGCATTACATATAGGGCTGTCCGTTCCGCCAACAATGGCCACATCCACTTTTCCACTTTTCAAGTAAAGGATTGCATCTTCTACTGCTTCCAAACTGGATGTGCAACCTGTTGTAATCGTTTTTTCGACGCCCCTAGCCCCGATATAATGGCCAATGGCAGCCGTGATACTATGGTAATTCGCATAGTGGGAGAAGATGAGTGATACTTTTCGATACAGTTCTTGATTGGCGTAGTGGATGGAATCCTGGTACAGTTTCTCTCCCGTAGCACCAAGGGATGATCCAAAAAACAAGCCTACTTTTTTATGCCGGACATCCAGCCCGGAAGACGCAATTGCTTCTTTTACTGCAGCAACCCCCATTTTTGTTACTTTCGGGAGGCGCTTTAGTTTATCATCTGCTTCTATTTGTTCCAGGTCTTCATCTTGGATAAGCCCAGCAATGGTTGATTCTCCTTTTGGCCCCATGCCCTCCACCACTTTTAATGTACAAACGCCGTTTTTCAAGTTAAACAAATACTGATCAATGCTCCTCGTATTTGGTGCAAATATCCCGTACCCAGTACATACTATTTTCATAACGGCCCCACCTATCGAGTATTTTACTTGTCTATTATAGCAAAAACACGGTCATTTTTATTTATTGTTTTGAAAAAATACAATGGTTTTGCAAATTGTGTTGCCCCTTACATGAAAATGATTTCTTTTAAAGCTGCCCATCCATGCACAGGCGGATGGATTACAACAATTTTTTAAAAAATAGTTGCAATCTCCTCCCGCCTGAGGTATACTAAAGAAGAATTATTTTTGTTCGGTGTAAAGAATGGCATAGTGAATGACTTTTCATCTTGATGACCACCTTGGACAAGGATAGTAACACATTGTGTGCAGTTGCACACCAGGAGGCAATATAAATGGAACAAGGTACAGTAAAATGGTTTAACGCAGATAAGGGCTTTGGCTTTATTGAACGAAATGGTGCAGACGATGTATTCGTTCACTTCTCTGCTATCCAAGGTGAGGGCTTCAAAACTTTAGACGAAGGTCAAAAAGTATCTTTTGATGTTGAACAAGGTGCTCGCGGACCGCAAGCTGCAAACGTTGAAAAAGCTTAATATAGAAAATGATAAAAAACAGGCTCTGATAAGGAGGGCCTGTTTTTTTATTTCTTCAAAATCAAAAACACGCTCACTTATGTAGCAGGAAGCTGAAACAAAAAGACGCCCATGCCATTTGGCACCTGTAACAGAATAAAAAACAGCCCCCACAAATTTTCAGCACAAGCATTGATGTTTGATTAACCGTAATCAGCTAGTAATGCCTTCATTGTCAGGATTCCCTCTTCCATTTCTTCAAAACTCGGATATGCGAAGGACAATCGAACCGTATGGTGATGATCATCATAAATAAATCCAGGATTTATCAATACGCCAGAGTTTAAACATTCCTTGAATAATTTTCTTGTATCTATATTACCTTTAAAAGCTACCCATATGAAAAATCCGCCTGAAGGTTTGGACCACGTTGCATAATCTGCCAAATGCCGGTTTAGCAATTGTAATAGAAAATCTCTTTTTTGTTTCAACCGGGTTCTGGTCCTTTCCATATGTTTATCGTATAATCCCGAAGAGAGCATTTCTAATACCAGCATTTGCGACACATAGCTGGAGCCGTAATCCAGTTGCATTCTTAAGTCACTGAGGCGTTTTATTACACTTTCAGGGCCTGCCAGCCAACCGATCCTTAGACCGGCTGCAATTGTTTTCGAAAAACTTCCAATATACAATACCTGTCCCTGTGGATCAAATGTTTTTAAAGGGGGCGGGGCGGGTTCATCGATCCATAAATCCCGGTAAATATCGTCCTCAATCACGGGCAGCTGAAAGTATTGGCTTTTTTTCATCAGTAGTTGTCTCTTCTGCATTGACATCACGGTTGTTGTTGGGTTTTGAAAGGTCGGGTTCACGTACAGAGCAGCTCGGTGGTTCTTAATATTTTGCCGGAATAGGTTCTCCACATCAAGACCATTTTTAACTATAGGAATCGGTTTCAACTGCATGCCGGCAGCCCGGAATAAATTAATAGAATATACATAAGACGGGCGTTCTATAAAGACTGTTGATCCTTTATTTAAAATACCGACTGAAATGAGTTTTAAAGCTTGCAAAGCTCCAGAAACGATAAGAATGGATGAGGGAGAGGCATGTATACCGTGTTTCAAAAGATTCTTGCTGATTTCTTTCCGTAAATGGATGTCCCCAAGACCGTCTCCGTAACCAAATTCATGTAACAAACCAGAAACCTTCTCGGCTGCTTTAGCAATTTCAGCGTGAGGAAACAAATCAACCCCTAATTCTCCCTTACTGAGTTGAATGATCCCCTTTCGATTCTCCATTTCATTGATGAGTTGTACAGTACGATCGCTGGGAGGATGTAGTGCCCATTTTGAAAGCTCGTTCCAGTCCGGGGGTGAACTGGCAGTCAGCAAAGACAACGGATGATTGACAATGTATATGCCACTGCCTGTTTTCCCTTCAATTAATCCTTCAGATTTTAATATTTCAATAGCAGTGATCACAGTACTTCTGTTTACATGAAATTGTTTTGCCATTTCCCGCTGGGTGGGGAGTTTACTTCCGACGGCCCATTCTCCTCTTGAAATTTTCTCTCTAATTAAATGAACAATTTGAAGATAAAGGGGTGTTTTATCCATCAAATAAGCCCTCCGAATTTGACATTCCAATTGGCTGGTTTTTATTCCTTTAAATTGGTTGAAGATTTCCTTTTCTCATTATTTTATTATAAAGATGCAATACAATCTGTCAATTCATACAAAGGAGAGGAAATGATGAACAAGTTACAGAGTAAAGGATTGAGCCGGTATCCAGTTGCAAATATTTTATCGTACGAAGTGTTAAACCTGCCGGAGAGCAGATGGTAATGGCATAAAAAATGAAATGGAAAGTATTATATGCTTATAGTGTTACGGTTCTGCTATGGGGATCGGCTTTCCCGGCGATTAAATTTGGACTGCAATCTTATAGTCCTGGCCACCTTGCAGCCTTACGTTTATTTATAGGTGCGATTGGATTGACCGTTTTTGCAGTTGTTCGAAAGATAAAACTTCCTGATTTAAGAGATGTACCGGCTGTTTTATTATTAGGATTTTTAGGTTTCGCTGTTTATCATACAGCATTAAGTTATGGGGAAAATTCCGTTAGTGCCGGGGAATCCAGTTTAATCGTTTCCACTACTCCTATTTTTTCAGCCATTTTGGCAGCATTGTTTTTAAAGGAACCATTACCGAAAATAGGATGGCTTGGTTCTGTTATAGCCTTTCTCGGAGTGGCGATGATTTCTTTTGGAAAAGATGATTCATTGGCCAAGTTATCCTTAGGGGCTTTATGGATTTTAACTGCAGCATTGGGTGAAAGCTTTTATTTTGTATTTCAATCTAAGTATCTCAAAAAATACGGTTTTCTCCCTTTTACTGTTTATACCATCATTGCTGGCGCCGTATGTATGTTGTTTTTTTTACCAGGTTTGGCCGGAGAAGTATTAAGGGCTTCGGCATCATCGACATATGCGGTACTATATTTGGGACTTATTCCAACCTTAATACCCTACTTTGCTCTGGCCTATATCACTTCAATAGTAGGAGCTTCCGAGGCAACCAGTTCTCTTTATTTGACACCGGTGATCGCACTTATCATTTCATGGATTTGGTTAGGCGAAATCCCTGCGTTCCTGTCATTGGCAGGAGGAACGTTGGCATTAATGGGGTAAGTCTATCGAGTTTTAAAGGAAACAAGGAACAGGATGATACTGCGGTTTAAGTCCATAAAGTTACTTGTTAAATGGCATGCAGTCTTTTCCTTGCTTTTATACCGGGAGGAAGATATTTATGATATTGCGGCGCCCAATGACTCAAAATCATACATATAAATGGGTGATTCTTTTTATTGCAACATTCTCACAAACTTGTGCTACGTTTGTCACTTATGGGATGGGACCATTGGCAACTTTTTATCAAAAACAGTATAGCTTATCCCAGTTCGAGACAGGGTTAATCGTATCAGCAGTGAACATTGGCCCCATTTTTTCCATGCTTATTTTCGGAAACCTGATGGATAAGTATGGAGAAAAGTGGATAGTCGGAACAGGATCAATCCTTCTCGGAATGAATGTATTCATCGCTTCTACAACAGACAAATATGCATGGTTATTAATCATTTTAATGTTTGTAGGGATATGGTACGGAACGGCACAGCCAGGAGGAAGCAGTGCAATTATAAAGTGGTTTCCTAACCAGCACAGAGGTTTGGCAATGGGAATCCGCCAAACAGGCATCCCCATTGGCGGAGCACTAGCCTCAGCCATCTTACCTTACTTTTATTTTCGTTATGGGTTATCGGCAGCCATTTTGGCGCAAGCCACAGTGGCTATTTTGGGTGGGTTCATTTTTCTCATTTTTTACAAAGACCGGCAAGAGAACAAGAATCCAAAAGTGCAATACGGGTTCATGGAAAAAATAAACAAAATAAAAAACAACGCTGAACTTTATCCTGTGTTTTTTATTGGCATTACGATGATTTCCTTACAATTGATTATCGTAGCCCATTTAATGAGTTATCTCACGAATACGTTACAATTCGGTCTGAAATTATCAGGGCTATTTTTAAGTTTAGCCTTAGTAGGAGGGATGGTTGGAAGAGTCATATTGGCCTGGATCAGTGATACTGTATTTAAAGGAAATCGAAGCAAGCCATTACAACTCACCATTTGGTTAACGGTAATATGTATAGCCTGTTTGGTATTTCTCCCAGCCTCTATTCCTTTATGGATCACCAGCTTATTATGTTTCCTGCTTGGATTTCTAGGAATGGGATGGTTCAGTTTATTTATTGTTTTAGTGTCAGAAAAATCAAACCCGCATTTTATCGGTTTAACCGTGAGCTTTGCATTAACTTTGAATCAGTTTTTCATTGTTATCTCGCCGGCTTTGTTCGGAATTCTAGTAGATTATTTTAAAAGCTATAGAATTCCCTTTTTATTACTGGCATTTTCCATCTTTATAGGGGGAATATGGTTATGGGTTACAGAACGTAATCGTGACTTGAAAAACCACGGCACACGCCCATTCGAAAACGAAAATAAGCCATAGCATCCCCAAAAAAGCACTTAAAGGAAAGAAAAAATAGACTTGCCTAGAACACGATAAACTTTCCGGAACCTTCATTTGAAATTTGTTAAATGATGCCTTTGAAACAGCGGGGTTCAAGCCCAGCCGGTTATAAAGGCGCGCTTTTTGTCTCATCCTCTTCGCCAAAAGCGCGCCTTTACAGCACCGTTCAAAGGAATCGGCATGGCAAAATACATGTCCAGGCTGTTGGGGATCGCTTTTGAAGGCGACTTTACACACCACAGCATCGGAATCATCAGCCTGTTTCTCTTAGGCGACAAAGGAATCAGCACAGCCGCAAAAGCCGGAAAGATGGGCAAAAAGTACAGGCAGATTACCTGCACTTCAGGCAGCCGGAGCAAGGGCTGGAAAAATGCCGTATTCGTTAAAAGAAATGATGCACATGTTTTGAACCTGTTTTTCCTGCCGGGGATTGCGCAATTGGAAAGCAAGCGGAACAGGTATGAACTAAAACATCTTGATTAAAATTACACCGGAAAGCATGATGGCGAGGCCCAGTATTTGGACGGGCACAATTCTTCTCTTTAATGATTTAAACAGACCGAATCGTTCCACTACAAGGCTCCCGGTAATCTGGCCGAACAGTGCCAGGATCACGGTTTGCCCTGTGCCAATATGATCGACAAGCAACACGTTAATCAAAATGTACAGCCCGCCGATGATGCCGCCAAGCCATACCCACCATGGAGCGGATTGCTTAACCGGCTCCTTGATATTCATAAAACTGCGGTCTTTTATGCCAACGATAAGGACGAGCACCACAGAACCGACAAAAAATGAAATGAAGGCAGCGTGAACTGGAGAATGGAGCACTGTGCCCAACTTTCCGTTTATTGCTGCCTGGACAGCCATAATCATACCGGCCGTGATTCCCAACAGCCGCCAAATCCATATATTTTCTCCCTTTCGCTCTTCTATGGCAGAATGGCGTTTTGCAATGGCTTCCGGAACAACGACTGCAAACACTACCCCTGCAAGGACAAGAAATACGCCAATCGCCCTGTTTATGCCGAACGATTGTCTAATGGAGTGAAACCAGCCGAATTGGTCGATGAGCATCCCCATGAGAATCATGCCTAAAATTGGCATGACAGTCGTTTGTACACTTCCCAGTTTGGGGAAAAGGAGAATATTGGAAGTCAGCCCGATCACACCGCAAATACCACCAAACCAGATCCAAACAGGCTGGTTCAAGAAAAGACTGGTAGGAACCCCTAAAGGTGTCCGGCTTACAGCTGTTGCAGCGGCCAAAAAGACAGTTCCAACCAGAAATGAAATCATGGAAGCCAAAAAGGGAGATACAACAAACTTTCTTAATTGGGAATTGATCGCTGTTTGTACAGCCAAACCGAAACCAATTGCAATGCCTAAAAAAACTGCGAACATGGCGCCCTCCTTTAGCATGCCATTTTCAAACGAATCGTTTTGCCCGGACCCGCGCCGAACACTTCCTAAGCACTAATCAATTCAGGTTCAATTGCATTGCTTCCAGGCGCATATTAAAAAAGTGTGTTGCGGACCGGAAAAGCAAATAAAGGATATCTAAAAGCCCGAAAACGGAACAATCAGGAACAATTTACCAGCTCTATCTCAGATACACAAATATTTTGCTCAAAGGATGCAATTGTTCAAGCAATCAGCATTTCATTTGTATCCTTCTCGAATATCAGTTCGAATTTTAGAAAAAGAGGGAATTCCCCCTTTTTTTGGTTGCTTTTTCTGAACAAACCCCAATACTACCAGAGATTCGGGTACTTTTTCACTTTAGCTTCTCTGATTCATCATTACCATCGTTCCTGTGTCTGCCCCCATTTTGCAATATTATCCAAAAACTTTCCGGTTGGTTTTTAATTTTCCTAGCGGTGCTGTTTATCCGAATGAACATCTATATTAAAACCACCCGAGCCTGGAAAACATAAGCAAAAAGACGGATGGACAGGCTTCTTTGGGCTGGTAGACTAAAAATGAAAGGGATTACAAAAGGGAGGGTGGCATTTTGAAAAGATCCGGATTGTTTGTCGTCTGTTTTGCGTTGTTGTTTTCACTTATGCCCGGCTTCCGTGTACAAGCGAAACAGGATGGGCATTGGAGAACAAGGGCAGAAGAACGCTGGGTGTCCCATGAATTGAGAAAAATGACGGTCGAGGAAAAAGTCGGGCAGCTGTTCATTGTTCATGCTTACGGAAAAACACCGGAAGATCCCACCTACGCCGAAACGAATATCGAAAAAGGGCGTGGCGGCACAAACTTCAAAGAAATCATCGAAAAATACCATATTGGCGGCGTCATCTATTTTAACTGGTCGGATAATATCGGCACCCCTGTTGATGCCAAACAAGTGCAGCAGTTATCCAACGGCCTGCAAAGAATTTCGTTAAAACAAAAGCCTCGCATTCCGCTCTTTATCTCTACGGACCAGGAAGGCGGCGCGGTTGCCCGTGTACTCGAACCGGGGACCGTTTTCCCGGGGAATATGGCAATCGGCGCAACCAGGTCTGCAGTCAATGCGAAAAAAGCTGCAGAGATCATGGCAGTGGAACTGAAAAGTCTCGGCATCAATATGGACTTTTCCCCGGATCTGGATGTCAATGTAAATCCGGCCAACCCGGTGATCGGCGTCCGTTCCTATTCAGAAAATCCGGACCTTGTCGCATCACTTGGCACTGCCCAAATCGCAGGATTTCAAAGCCAAAATGTGGCCGCCACCGGCAAACACTTTCCGGGCCACGGGGATACGAATGTCGATTCCCATTACGGCCTGCCTGTCATCCATCACGACTTGAAAACATTAAATGACGTAGATTTAAAACCGTTTAAGGCCGCGATCGCATCCGGCGTTGACGCAATCATGACCGCACACATTGTTGTACCGGCACTCGATGATTCCGGCCTGCCGGCTACGCTTTCGAAAAAGATCATGACCGGCCTCCTCCGTGAAAAACTGGGTTACGACGGGCTGATTGTAACCGACAGCCTCGATATGTCCGGTGCAAACGTCCTTGCCCCCGAGCAAGTGCCGGTAGCAGCATTTAATGCAGGCGCGGACATTTTACTCAATCCGCCCGATGTGGAAGTTGCCTGGAATGCTGTGCGAAATGCAGTGAAAACTGGCGAAATTAGCCGGAAACGCTTGGATGAATCTGTTGCGAGAATTTTACGGGTGAAATATGAACGCGGCATTGTCCGGAACCCGTTTACATCTGAAAAAGCGTTAAGCCATTTTGGCACCCCCGAACATTTGAAAGTTGCACAAAAAATAGCAGACGAAAGCATTACACTGGTTAAAAATGAAAATAAAATATTGCCGCTCAATAAAACGAAAAAAATATTCGTAACCGGCCCATCTGTTGCAAACAGCAGCCGCCTTGCCGGCCTTCTGAAAGAAAAAGGGTTTATAACCGGCAATACGAGCACAGCGGCCTCGCCAACACAGGAGGAAACCGCTGTGGCAGTAGAAAAAGCACAAAATGCCGACGTGATTGTCGCTGCCGCTTACAATGCAAATACCAACACCGCGCAACAGGCATTTTTAAAAGCGCTGAAAAAAACAGGCAAACCGGTCGTAATGGTTTCAATGGGCAATCCTTATGACATTGTGGGTGCACCTGATGTGGACGCGAATCTTCTGACCTATGGAAACCGCAACGTTTCTGTGCAATCTGCTGCAAAAGCGCTCGCAGGCGAAATCAACCCCGGCGGCAAATTGCCCGTCACCATTCCGGGGTACGACCCGTTCGGCCACGGTCTTCATTACTAAAAGGGGGGAACTTGGTTGAAGAACAAAGGGGTAAAATTCGTTTTATGGGTTGGATGCATCCTTTTGCTGGCAGTCGGGTCCATCCCGTCTCTTGCCTTTGCATCCGGCGGATATCATGGCCACCCATTTTCTTGGGATGCGCCCGGCAAAAGTTCAGCAGTACTGCATAAAGGAACACCCGCGTCTGCCGGAATGGCCCAAGACCCGCTCACAGACATTGACAAAGCGGTAAATGACGCGATTGCGCAAAAAGTCATGCCGGGCGCCGTTGTGCTTGTCGCAAGGAAAGGCACGATTGTAAAAGAACAGGCATACGGCTATGCATACCGTTATACAGACGACCAGTTTACAGAAGCATCCGTCCCGGTCCTTGCAAAAACAAACACCATTTACGACATTGCTTCGATCAGCAAATTGTTTACATCCATTGCAGCCATGCAGCTGTTTGAAAAGCGGAAATTTGCGCTTGATGACCCTGTCGCAAAGTATATTCCTGCATTCGCGGAAAACGGAAAGGAGAACGTGACCATCCGCCAGCTGATGACACACACTTCCGGGTTTGAGGCGGGAATCCCGGTTTATAAAATGGGAACTTCCCGCAAAGACCGACTCGAAATTGTTCTGAAACACGGACTGCAAAATCCCCCGGGAACGACGTATACGTACAGCGATTTAAACATGATTACACTTGGCGTTTTGGTTGAAGTTTTGAGCGGGCAGCGGCTGGATGCTTATGTAAAAACGCATATTACCGGCCCCCTCGGCATGTGCGATACGATGTATAATCCGCCCGCTTCGTTAAAAACGCGCATTGCCGCAACGGAATTTCAGCCGTGGACTGAAAGAGGAATGATCCGGGGGCAGGTGCATGACGAAAACGCGTGGGCGCTGGATGGCGTTGCCGGGCATGCGGGCGTGTTTTCCACCGCACATGACCTTGCTATACTTGCACAAACGATTTTACAAAATGGCAAATATGCGGGCACCCGGATCTTAAAACCGAAAACGGTCCGGCTGATGGAACAGAATATGAACAGCGCTTTTCCCGGCGATGATCACGGGCTCGGCTTTGAATTAAACCAGGGATGGTACATGGATGCGCTCTCCGATACAAATACAATGGGCCATACCGGCTACACCGGCACATCAATGGTGATCAGCCCGAAAAACCAAACAACGGTCATTTTATTGACCAACCGCGTCCATCCGACCCGGAACACTGTCTCGACAAACGGAATCAGGCGATCTGTTGCCCGGCTTGCTGCGGACGCCATCCCGGTTGCCGTTCCGGATAAACACGGCGCATGGTTTGCCGGTTACGGCGATAATAGAAAAGCTGTGCTGGAGGCAGATGTTGACTTGAAAAGGCCGGCGTTTCTCCATTTCCGGACCTGGTACCGAATGGAACAAAACGCAGACTTTGGGAAAGTGGAGGTTTCAACGGACGGGAAAAACTGGACGAAAGCCGGCAATGCTTTAACCGGATCAAGCGGCAACTGGCGGCAGATGTCCATCCCACTCCCTGCCGGCACGAAACATATCCGCTTTGTGTATGAAACCGACGGATCAGTGAACGGCCGCGGCTGGTATGTGCTCCATCCGTCCGTCGTATCACACGGTAAAACTGCGAAAGTATCTTTTACAAGCCATGACTGGGCTTTGCGGAACCGTTAAAAGGAGGAACCGAAATGAAAAGGCTCGCTAGCGTATTGGCACTTATGATCACTTTCAGCTGCCTGGCCGTGGTGCATGCGGCCCGGAGCAACCAGCCGCGTGAAAAACAAAAACACCATTCTTTTCAGCTCGGTGTTGATGTTTTTTTAAAAGAGAAGGTCCATTTGCTGAAAGGGAAACGGGTCGGGCTGATCACAAATCCGACCGGTGTCGACCAGTCGTTAAACAGTATCGTGGACAGATTTGCCAGAAATCCGGATATTCATCTAACCGCTCTTTTCGGCCCGGAACACGGGGTGCGCGGCAGTGCGGACGCCGGTGCCTATGTACCGTTTTATACCGATTCGAAAACAGGGCTTCCGGTTTACAGTTTGTACGGTGAAACGAAAAAGCCGACACCTGAAATGCTGAAGGATGTCGATGTGCTTGTCTTTGATATTCAGGATGTTGGCGCAAGATTTTACACTTATATTTACACAATGGCTTATGCGATGGAAGCAGCGAAGGAAAAAGGCATTCCGTTCATCGTGCTCGACCGCCCGAACCCGATTGGCGGCACGAAAGTCGAGGGGCCGGTGCTTAATCCAGCCTACTCCTCTTTTGTCGGAATGTATTCGATCGCGCTCCGCCACGGGATGACAGCGGGAGAGCTTACTAAATATTTTAACAAAGAATGCGGAATCGGAGCGGATCTTACAGTTGTGCCGATGAAAGGCTGGCACAGGGATATGTACGCGGATGACACCCCGCTCCAGTGGGTGATGCCGTCCCCGAACATGCCGACGTTGGACACGGCGATCGTCTATCCTGGTGCGGCACTCATTGAAGGGACAAATATTTCGGAAGGCAGGGGGACGACCCGCCCGTTTGAGTTAATCGGGGCACCGTTCATTGACGGGGACTTGCTGGCGGAGAAATTGAATGCCCTCGGTTTGCCGGGCGTCCGCTTCCGAAGCGCATCTTTCACACCAACAACCTCAAAATGGGCCGGCAAGCTCGCAAACGGGATCCAAATTCATGTCACGGACCGTAATGTTTACCAGTCTGTTGAAACCGGCATTGCAATCGTCAAAACAATCCATGACCTGTATCCCGGCCAATTTACTTTCCGGGCAGAAGACAAAAACGGCATTTCCTATTTTGATCAGCTGATTGGAAACGGCTGGGTCAGGCAGGATATCAACCGTGGCGCCTCCCTTAAAACCATTGCCCGAAAATGGCAAAGGGACTTGGGGACCTGGAAGAAAAAACGGGAAAAATATTTGATGTATAAATGAAACAACGCCCCCAAGCCTGCTCGAAGGTTTGGAGGCGTTTTTAACCCGCGTTTGATGCCCCCAGCAAATAGGGGAAACTCCATTTTTGCTATAAAACGGCACCCTCTTCCTATCTCCTCCCGTAATTTTTCAAATTGAAAAATTGGAGAGGACAGGTGCTATTTCATTCCAAGTCTGGATTAGGATATAATATGAATGGAGGGAATGTATCATGGGAGGTGTTCAGCATGTCTGAATCTGCACAGAAAGTGGATCAGCTTTTTGACAAGATCGAGCAAGAGAATAAAGCGGAACTGCTTCAATTTGTTGAGGGCCTAAATCCGGAAGAACTAGAATCCTTGTCTAAATCAATTAGATGGTATCGAAATGTATTAAAAGAAATAGAACGTCTACGCATTGAGGAATCCAGCCATTTAAACGAGCAGAATAACATATCCCCTGATGAAATGCACGAAATTAACAAAAAGTATGGAAAACGTTCGAAAACCGACCCATCAAAATTTATTGAATATAAAGGAATTGAGCAACTAAAGGATCTTGTGTTAAAAGATAAGGCAGAGAAAGGTTGGAAATTCAAAGATGAAAAATGAAGACTTTCCAATCCGGCGTATATTGTTTCATCCGGAAATCATTTCAATTGATTTAGTGAAAATTGCACAGGAAATGACAGAAGACCAGTTTGATGAATTCTTAACACAATATGATAAAGCTATCCAAATCGCAATGAAGAATCCATATCTGCCCAACACTAGATTAATGTATCAGCTTCAGGATTGGAGCCGGATAGATTTTTTCTCCATGAAAAAACCCCCAAGAAAATTCACCCGTGATTATCGATTTATATATCGATACGATGCTGATTTCTATGATTTTTTTAAACTTGCAGTTGGCTTAAGAAATGCTAAAGGGAAGCAAGGAGACAGCATATATTATACCGCAAAAATAAGGTTAGAAGAGTCGCCAGATCATTGGGAGGAAGAAAACGATGGATAAATCAGCACGCCAAATACTTCAGTAGACGATTTGGCGCTAACAGCCATTCTCCCTACCCCTCTCCCATATTTTTAAATTGGTTATAAAACATGTGATAATACCGGCCGCGGTGTGCCATTAGTTCGTCATGGCTGCCTTGTTCGATGATTTGCCCGTGGTCGATGACCATGATATGATCGGCATCGCGGATTGTATTCAGGCGGTGGGCGATGATGAAACTCGTGCGTCCCTCCATCATCGAAAGGAGCGCATCCTGGATAAAACGTTCTGTCCGTGTATCGATGCTGCTTGTTGCCTCATCCAATATAAGCAAAGCCGGCTTTGCCAGAAAAACCCTTGCGATGGCCAAAAGCTGGCGCTGCCCCTGGCTCAAGTTGCCCCCGTTTTCCGACAAAATGGTTTCATATTTATCGGGCATCCGGTTGATAAAAATATCGGCATGGGCAAGCCGGGCCGCTTCTTCAACTTCTTCATCCGTCGCTTTAGGATTTCCGTATTTGATATTTTCCTTAATGGTACCTGAAAATAAATACGTATCCTGAAGGACAAAGCCAAAACTTCTTCTCAGGCTGTCTCGTGTATACTTCCGGATATCCGTGCCGTCAATTGAAATCCGGCCTTCCGTGACATCGTAAAACCGGGTCAAAAGGTTTACAATCGTCGTTTTTCCGGCTCCGGTAGGCCCGACCAGCGCTGTACGTGTGCCCGGCTTTGCCTCAAAGCTGATATTTTTTATAATCGGAACGTCCTCGCGATACCCGAAGCTGACATTTTCAAACACAACATGCCCCTTTGGATCCCGGAGCACGATCGCCTCTCTTGCATCTTCCGGCTCTTCTTTTTCATCCAGTATGTCAAAAACCCGCTCAGCTCCGGCAACCCCTGACTGCAGGACGTTAAAAATATTCGCCAAATTATTGAGCGGCCGCACAAACTGCCGGGAATATGTCAGAAAACTTGCGATTACGCCCACGGTAATCATGCCTTTTAAAGCCAGCACCCCGCCGACAACCGCAACCATTGCAAACCCAAAGTTGTTAATCACGTTCATAAGTGGCATGAGAAACCCGGACCAAATTTGCGCCCTCAGCCCGACCTTAAGCAAGGACTGGTTCACCTCTTCAAACTTCTTGATTGCCTTTTCTTCATGGTTAAAAGCTTTGACCACCTCAATCCCCGAAATCGTTTCTTCAATATGCCCGTTTAACCGGCCGAGTTCCGCCTGGTTATTTTTAAACAGCACTGAAGTTCGCTTAGCAATTGTCCGCGTCAGCAAAAACACGAGTGGAACCGTACACAGGCTTGCAACCGTTAAAACCGGACTTAAAATGATCATCATCATGAGTGTACCGAGAAGGGCAATGACCCCCGACATGAGCTGCGTTGTCGATTGGGAAATGGTATTGCTCACGTTGTCTATGTCATTCGACAGCCGGCTCATCAGTTCACCGTGGGTTCTCGCGTCAAAAAAAGCAACCGGGAGTTTTTGCAGCTTTTGAAACAGATGGCTGCGCAAACGCTGTACAATCCGTTGCGAAACACCGGCCACAAGCCAGCCTTGTAAAAGGGTTAAGACAGCATCCGCAATATAAGCCGCTGTAAGCACAAAAATCATGATTTCAAGCAGGTTAAAATGGACCTTTCTGCCCGGCGGCATGGCATCAACGGCCCTGCCGATAAAATAGGGGATACACAATGTAAGGACAGAGTCGGCCACAATCAATGCAAGAATGACGGACAGCCCGTTTCTTTCCCTGCCAAAATAAGCCCAAAGCCTTTTTAACGTCCCTTTAAACTGCTTTGGTTTCTCGGCCGGGCCTCTGAACCGTGCCGCGCCTCCCCCACCCGGACGGCCCATCCGCAAAAAAGACCCCGGTGCCTGATTTCCCTTATATCCGTTCGTTTGTCCGGCCATCCTGCAACACTTCCTTACCCATTTGCGATTGATAAATTTCTTGATAAACGTGAGAGGTTCTGAGAAGCTCCTCATGCGTGCCCAGGCCGGCAACTTCTCCTTTATCCAACACGATTATTTTATCCGTGTCCATCACAGAGGTAATGCGCTGGGCAATCAAAAGGCAAGTCATCCCCTTTGCATATCTTTTTAACGCTGCCTTGATCCGCATTTCAGTTGCAACATCCACCGCACTTGTACTATCGTCAAGAATGAGGATTTCCGGATGCCTCACCAATGCACGGGCAATCGAAATGCGCTGCTTCTGCCCGCCGGAAAAATTGACGCCGCTCTGGCCAATCATCGTATCATAGCCTTCAGGCGCGGCCGCAATGAAGTCATGTGCCTCTGCCAGTCTCGCAGCCTGTTCGATCTCATCCATCCCTGCCCGGTCATTTCCCCATTCAATATTTTCACGGACACTGCCGGTAAAAAGAATGTTTTTCTGTGGAACGAGCGCAATTTTTTCACGCAGATCGTGCGGGTGAAAATCCCGGACATCCATCCCATCCACTTTAAGGGACCCGCCTGTTACATCGTAAAAGCGCGGAATGAGATTCACCAGGGTACTTTTTCCCGATCCGGTTGAGCCGATAATGCCGACAGTTTCACCCGGATAAATGGTAAACGTGATATTTTTCAAAACCGGATCTTCTCCTCGTCCGGTATAGGAAAAAGTGACATTTTCAAAATCAATTCTCCCTCTTTCAGCCATTACTTCATGCTTCAATCTGTTTGGGAAGGTTTTTTCTTCAACGGCAAATACTTCACCGATCCGAAAAGTGGAGGCCCTTGCTCGGACAAACATATTAAACACCATGGAAATCATCATCAGCGAGGTTGAAATTTGCGTCATATAATTGATAAAAGCAATAATATGGCCGACTTTCATGGTACCATTGTTCACCCCGAAGCCGCCCATCCATAAAATCGCGACAATGCCGAAATTGACTGTAAGCAAGATCGCCGGGCTGAAGATGGACATGATCCGGATCGAAGAAGTCGAGCGTTCTTGCAGACGGCGGTTTGCCACGCTGAATTTCTCCACTTCAAATTGAAACTGGTTAAAAGCCTTCACGACACGGACACCGGATAAATATTCCCTCATGATGCCGTTCACGCGGTCGAGCGCTTTTTGCACTTTCATAAACAGCGGAAAACCCAATCGCATGTTCACTATAATGAAAATGATGACAATTGGCACAACAACTGCCAGCACCACAGAAAGCTGCGGGTCAAGCCGGACTGCCATGATCAAAGCGCCGATTGCAAGTAGTGGCGCTTTGACAAACATGCGCATTAAACCATTGATAAAGCTCTGTACCTGGGTAACATCATTGGTCAGTCTTGTGATGAGTGAGGCCCGGTCAAATCGATTGATGCTTTGGAAAGAAAGTGCTTGGATTTTCCGGAACAAATCCGACCGCAATTCCGCCCCAAAGTTTTGTGACACAATGCTTGCGAGCGTGCTCCTTAATGAAGCGGCAACCGCGCCGCACGCTGTGATGAATAACATCACGCCGCCCATCTTTAACACATAAGGCATATTCCTGGATGCCACGCCGACATCAATAATTTTTGACAGGATCGCCGGCTGCATCAAATCGCAGAGCGCTTCACACATTAAAAAGAAAACAGCCGTACTAAAAAGTTTCCAGTACTTTTTGGCATACTTGCTTAAAAAATGCATCGGACCATTCCACCTTTTAACGTTGCGGAAATCATTTCTGCTTACGCTTTTTTATCCGTCTGGGGATCACCTTTTGACACTTTTAAATTCCCAGCCAGCCGCTGCAGAAATCCAATAAACAGTTCCTGCTCCTCTTCTGAAAATTTGCTTAATCCATTGCTCAGCTGCTGGAGATAAGCGGTTTTTGCTTCGTTGATGATTGCTTCTCCTTTTTCTGTCAAGGACACCATTTTCACGCGGCCATCACGGGCTGACGTCACGCGCCGAGTATATCCCCATTTTTCAAGCCGGTCGATCATTTGCGAGACCGTGCTCATGCTGACATTGAAATGTTCGGCAAGGCTTCCCATCGTACACTGCCCGGACCTGCCAACATGCCGCAACAATATCCACTGTAAACGTGTAATCTTCTTATCTTCATTTGCCAGCCGCCCTTCCCGCAGATGCCGGTTAATATACCGCCAATGCGTAAGGAACTGGTCCATTTTGCTATCTTCCATAATGAATGCCTCCTGAGAGCAATTACTTTATTTAGTTTACTAAAGTAATTGGGAGATTGTAAAGCCTGCATCAAGAAAAGATAAGCAGTTCGGTTGTTTTCCAATTCCAATCTTTATCTGTAAATTACTGCGTTTAACTTTCAAATACATGGTGAACTTTTGATGATTTATTGGTAAAATATAAACAGTTGAATTCGTCTGTTACACGAGTCTATCAAAACAAAGGATGAAGAAGGAATGATTAAAGAAGAAAGAATCCATAAAATTGAGGCGTATATTCTCGAACACAAATCTGTCTCTTTAGACAAGCTGATGGAAGTATTTCAAGTCTCTAAAAATACAATTCGGCGGGATGTCCAGGAACTTGTCGAAAAAGGAAATATAAAAAAGGTTTACGGCGGGGTAACTGTCAAAGATGAGAAGCGGGCTTCTTTAGAGTCTTTTCATGAACGCCAGGTGCGGAATCAAGCTGAAAAGAAATTAATCGGGAAAACGGCGGCAAGTTTTGTCAATGACGAGGACATTATCTTTATCGATTCGGGCACGACAACCATTGAAATGATCGAATATATAAAAGAAAAACAGGTTACGGTCCTTACCAATAATCTCGATTTTATCGTCAGGGCGCTCCCTTATGAAAACTTAACTATCATTTCGCCTGGCGGCATCCTTGAAAGAAAAACAAACTCGTTCGGAAGCATTAAATACTTGGATATGCTGAATGCCTATAACATCAACAAAGCCTTTATGGCGTCCACCGGGGTTTCGCTTACAAACGGGGTCACCAACGCATCCCCCATTGAAAGTGAATTAAAAACTTCGATTGTAAACAGAAGTTCACAAGTATTCTTATTGGTTGACCATGACAAATTTGATAAATATGGGTTGATGACGTATTGCAGTTTGGATGAGATCGATGTCCTGATAACCGATCAGCTTCCTAACAAAACCTACCAAGATTATTTTAACAGTACTCGTCATAAACTTGTTATTGCCAAATAGACAATGGAGCCGCCTAAAAAATCATCTTTTTTTGAATCGCTTTTTTAGGGGCTGTCCCAAAAGCCTCTTTATTTAGCTCATGCATTGATCCTCGTGAAATTCATGTAACTCTTGTGAGAAGTGGTGACTAAAATTCACGATCATAAACAACCAACTGTATCATGCACAAAATTAAGGGGCTCCCGCCAGCCATTTAACGACTTTTGGGATAGCCCCTTCCCCCTTAGTTCACTCCTGCTGTCTCTACTTCAAAGTACTTTGAAACAACTGTTAATGTGGTTTCTTTTGCTGTTTTTATTGTTTCTTCAGCATCCAGCTGATAATATTCCGGCCTGAACAATTCCACCGACACAACACCCGAATAGCCAATCTCTTTCAGTACAGATAATATACCATCTAAATCGATTGCCCCCTGCCCCGGCCAGACGCGGTCTTCATCTGTTAAATAGCCGATCGGAAAATCTTCTGTATCATCGATATGTAAAATGAAGATTTTGGAACCGTCCGCTTTTTTCAGGTCATCCAAGCGAGAACCCATACCATGGAAATGGAAGCAATCCAGAACGAGGCCGACATTGTCACAGTCAACAGCCTGAACAATGTCGTATCCCTGGCTGAATGTATTTACGGTACATTGCGGATGTCCGATAAACTCTACTGCAATTTTGATGTCATACGGTTTTGCAAGATCTGACAGTTCCGTCAGTACCTTGACACAACTGTCTTTAATGTCTTTTTTAAGGATTTTTTCCTCTGTGACAAGCGGCACTGCAACAATATATTGGATGCCTATTTTCTTCCCCTTTTCCAGCATATCTTTAAATTCGCGGATGATCTCTTCATGGCCTTTTTCATCACGGTTATTGAAAAATATCAGCGCGTTTAGTGCGAGCGGCTTAATGTGATGTGTTCTAAAGTAATCTGCCAGATCCTCGATTGAATGATGTTCAAGATACTCAGGCAATTTATCCTCCGTACGAATTTCGATATAATCATAGCCTAGCTTTTCACAGAGCTCCAAGTCCTTTTCAAGATTGGAGTTTTTCAGCGTTGTCGCCTCATTAAAAGACAATTTCATTTTGATCATCTCCAAAAACAGAATTTTAGATACTGCTGACTAAGTCTTTCAATCCGTTTTTAATTGAGTTCAGTGTTACTTCATTAGACCATTCCGGTTTATCCGGGTAAGCAAATACTGCATTTGTAATGATGCCATCGAATTTGATTTCTCTTAATTTCCGGTACAGTGCATCAAAATTCACTTCTCCTTCACCAGGATTTAAATGCTGGTGAATCGTGACATTCGCACCTGGCGGGTTAATGATATACCTTAGGCCAAATGCCGCTTTATGGTTCATCGTGTCCGCAATGAGCACATGTGCCAACAGATCGCCTGCTTCATCAATATGTTTGGTGACATCACCAATCCCGTCATCATAATAGAAAGCATGTGGTACAGAATAGACCAGTTTGATCCATTCTTTATCCAAGGCACGAATCATCCGGATAGCTTCTGTATTCAACTCAATAAAGTCATTCGGATGAGCCTGTATATTCAATTTAATACCTTCTTTTTCAAAGACCGGCATTAGTTCTTCCATAGACTTCACAAAAGCAGCCTCACTTTCAACCGGCCGGCTTTTGTCTCCGCTAAATTCTGTGTTCATTAAGTCGACTTCAAGCTCGGAAGTAATTTCTATACAGCGTTTCCAATTTCTTACGGCTGCCTGCCGCTCTTCTTCATTCGGTGAGGACCATTGTTGGACCGGAAGTACGGATGAAATTTTGACGCCTGCATCTGTGCAATATCTTTTCAAATCTTTGATCAGTTGTTTATCCACTTTCGGATATTCATAGAACCAGATAAAGTCTTTACGGGGGGATAATTCCACCCATTCATATCCCAATCTCGCAACGGCATCGATTGTATCTTTTAAATTGGTATTATCACGATAATGTGATGGATCATAAGCTAAACGCATGTTACATTCTCCTTTCTCCAAATGTATCAAACACTGAGTTTTGCATGGTTGCGGTAAAATTCCGGTGCTTCCGGAAGTGCAATGGTTTCTTTTTCGCCTGAAACCTGTGCCTTCACGCAGGCATCGGACGTTACAGCTGCGATATATCCATCCCAGGCTGTCGGTCCCTGCGGTTCTCCGTTCTTTGTAACAGAATCAATAAAATCCTGAATTTCCACGTTGTAAGCCCCCATAAATCGATATTTCCAATCGTTTAAAATCCCGGTACTTAATTTTTCATCTTTCCGCACAACAACACTTGGAAATTCCGGCAATTTGGCAATCCCCTCTTCCCCTGCTACTTCGCACTGGATATCGTAGCCGTACTTGCAATTGACAAATACTTCAACGTTCATGACAATACCTTTATTGGTTTCAATAGTGAACAGTTGGGGATCTTGTAGATTGCTATGTGCATATTTCGTTTTCCTCGGAAATAGGACTTGAACGGATTTATAATCATCATCAACTAACCAGTGCAGGACATCAATTTCATGAATCAATGTATCGGTGACTGCCATATCCGTCGTATAATTTTCGTTCACTGTCGGATTCCGGTGTGCAGCCCGGATCATGAGCGGCTCGCCAATTTCGTTATTTTCAATTGTTTTCTTTAATTGAATATAACCACTGTCATAACGGCGCATAAACCCAACTTGCACCAATTTTTTGCCATGCTTCATTTCCGCTTCAACAATTCTTTTGCAGCCTTCTGCACTCGTCGCCAGCGGTTTTTCACAAAACACGAATTTCCCGGCTTTAATTGCAGCAAGCACGGTCGATTCATGTGCCGGGCCCCAGCTTGTAACAACAACCGCATCCACATTCGGATCAGCAATCAGCGCTGTATCATCAGGATAAATCGCTGCATCCAATTGGTATTGTTCGACTGTTTGTTTTGCTGCAACCTTGTTCACATCTGTAACGGCCACAATTTTCCCACCGGATAGTTTATTTGTAATTCTGTTAATATGCTCGCGTCCGATTGCCCCTGTACCAACGACACCAATACGTAAAACCATTTTCATTTTTCCTCCTTGAATGGAATTTGTGTACGGAGCATCGAACATTGCCTGGTGTAAATCATATTGTTGGAGCTCCGTACATATGTTGTTTTTTTAATGGCAGATCTATATGTTTGAAAATCTACCGCTTAACATATCCGTTCCTATTTATATTATTATTCTAAACTATAAAACAATTTATTACAATAAAGCGCTTACTTCCTTCCTGACGCGAAATTCTTCTACACCTCCTTCACGGCCTCTATTACAGTACCGCTTTCTTTATGGCCAAAATTCCTGAAATGGCTCTCCAGCTGTTCCAGTGATTTCCCTTTTGTTTCAGGTAGGCATTTTTTCGCGAAAGTAATTGCCCCAACACCAAGAACAGCGAAGATAAAAAATGTAGTCGACAACCCGACTGCATTTAATAAAATCGGGAAGAAAAATCCAACAAGGAAATTTGTAATCCATAAGCAAAATACGGTAACACCCATCCCAAGTCCTCTTAATTTCAGCGGGAATATTTCCGATAACATGAGCCAAGTTACAGGAGATATAGCCCCCTGCTGAAATGCAAGGAAAGTAACGGTCATTGCCAGAACAGCATACGGAAGAACTGAAGAACCATGAAAAACAATAGAGAAAATCCCGATTAAGGTAAGTGAAGCGGTTGTTCCAGTTAATCCGGTCATTAACATTGGCCGCCTTCCAACTTTTCCTAACAGCCAAATCCCGACAAATGTGGCTAAAACAGAAATGATCCCATTGGCAATATTTCCAACAAGTGCAGCATTTGTAGAAAACCCGGATTGTTGAAGAATTTGCGTACCGTAATACATAATAGAGTTCACACCCGTAACTTGTTGTACAACACCAATTCCAATGCCAATAAATACAATACGGCGGATCCACGGTATGCTTAAATCGCGAAATGTCGCCCTTTCAAGCTCTGATTCTTGTGCAAGATTCTCTTCGATTTCTTTTAACTCGATTTCGGCACGGTTCTGAGTCCGAATTTCTTTTAAAATACGAAGTGCTTCGCCAATTTTTCCTTTTGAAGCAAGCCAGCGCGGGCTTTCTGGCACGATTAACATACCAAACCACAAAATTACAGCAGGGAGTGTAGCAATTGCCAGCATATAGCGCCATACATGTGCAGCTTCCTGGCCAATCGTTGTTCCTAAAATGGCATTGAAAATGAAGGCTAATAATTGTCCGGAAACAATCATCAATTCATTTTGTGTGACCATTCTCCCTCTTGTTTCAACAGGGGCCATTTCTGCCAAAAATGAAGGAACCATTACGGAAGCTGCACCTACTGCAAGCCCCAATAAAAATCTAAAAAGAATCATAACGCCTGCATTGGGTGCAAATGTACAACCAAGTGCGGCAAGAAAAAAGATCAAGGCAAGATTCAGGATCATTTTCCTGCGTCCGAACCGGTCTGATAAACGCCCGCCAAAGACGGCTCCTAATGCTGCTCCAAAAAGAAGGGAACTTGTCACAAAGCCTTCAGTCACTGGCGTTAAATTCAGCTCATCCTTACGCGCCATATAAGGCAATGCACCGTTAATAACGCCTGTGTCATAACCGAAAAGCAAACCGCCAAATGTCGAAATGACCGTAATCTTTTTTAACATCCTTTTTGCGTTGCCTGTACTTTGATTACTCATTTTCTACCATCCCCCATACGTAATTTTTCTAACCGGTTAAACCAGCTCTGCCCGGGGTATTAACGTCTCTATATATTTTCTGCCTTTTAAGGCATATTCGAATGGATTGGCTTTAGCCGGATCCTGTTCCGCTTCGACAACAATCCAGCCTTCGTATCCGCTTTCAATAATAGCTTCCATAATTGGACGAAAATCAATCATGCCATCTCCCGGTACTGTAAAAGCCCCTTTTATGACACCTGCAAGAAAACTGTCTCCCTGTTCTTTTATTTCTTGCGCAACGCTCGCCCTTACATCTTTAAAATGGATATGCTTAATCCTCGATTTATACTTTTGAAAAATATCCAGTGGATTTTCCCCTGATAATACGAGGTGTCCAGTATCAAACAACAAAGACACTTTTTCAGAAGATGTATTTTCCATTAAGCAATCAATCTCTTCAGTCGTCTGCACTCCTGTTCCCATATGGTGATGATAAACAATCTCCATTCCTTTTTCTTGGGCCAGCTTTCCTAACTCTTCCAAACCATTTATTAAAAGGCCCCATTCCGCATCCGTAAAAGTTGGTTTTTCTTGAAATAATGGCACATCCAATTTGCCTTGAATGCTGTGTCCTTGCTCAGCGACCACAATCACTTTTGCACCCATTGCATGTAAAAAATCACGATGCTGGATAAAAGCTCCTTTCGTTTCTTCGAAAGGTTTTGTTGTTAAAAAAGTGCTGAACCATGCACTCGCAACTTCCAGATTGCGTATTTCCAAATATCTTTTCAAAACCTGGGGATCTTTCGGGTACTTATTGCCAATCTCAGTTCCCGTATATCCAGCTAGTGCAATTTCACTAATACATTGTTCAAATGTATTCTCTTTTCCCAACTCCGGTATATCATCATTTGTCCAGGCAATAGGGGCGCAGGCAAATTTAATTTTATTTATGTTTTGCATAAAAGATCTCCCTTCGATGAAACAAGTTATCTAACACGCTATTCGAAATCCACCCAACTGGCGCCATTTTCCGCTGAACGAACACAATTTTCTATCCAGCGTATCCCTTCAATTCCGGCATCAATATCGGGATATACCAAGTTACGTAAAGTTTCCCTGTCATCTCTGTTTTTAGCATCAATAGCAATCGCAAATTTCAAATAAATGTTTGCCCATGCATCTGATAATCCTTCCGAATGCAAAGCACCTAAGCGTTCATCTGCATTACATTGTTCATCCAGATAAGACATGCCACGAATCAATGTCTGAATCGGTTCTCCTTGCACTTCATATCTTAATTCATTTGATTTACTGTCCCACCATTCAAGGCTCGCCTTTGAACCAACAATCCGGATTCTATGACCATCCGTACACCCTGCATTCACTGAAGATGTCCATAATCTTCCGACCGCCCCATTTTCATAGTGCATAATTACGAAAGCGTTATCTTCAAGCGGTGCTCTTGTCCCAACAAAACTTTGTCTGTCACATAATAATTTTTTTATCTTCATTTTTGGCATAATCAGTTGAGACATATAGTACGTATGGGTGGAAAGATCACCTAAAACAAAACTTGGACCTGCAACTTTTGGATCCACTCTCCACTTTTGCGCATCACTTGTTTTTTCCGCTTTATCAGTAGCATTAAAACCATGCGTATATTGCAACTCAACAATTCTGATATCCCCAATTTTCCCTTGCTCGATCATTGCCCGCATTTGTAGCAGCATTTGATTTCCAGAAAAACCGTAAGTAACACCGACAATTTTTCCGTTTTTTTCGGCCAGGTCTTTAATCTCTCTTCCTTCTTTTGAAGTAAAGAACAATGGCTTTTCACAAATGACGTGAAGCCCAGCTTCCAATGCAGCCTTACAGATTTCATAATGTGTACCGTTTGGGGTCGCAATGGAAACAACTTCAACACCGTCTTCTCTTTTTGCCTCTTCCTTTATCATCGTTTTATAATCCGGATAACATCTGTTTTCATCAACACCAATGTTTACGCCGAAATCTTTACCTCTTTCCGGATCAACATCAAATGCACCAGCCACTAATTGAAAAGCAGTATTATCCCTTAACGCACCTGTCCGATGCTTGTAACCTACCTGGCTGGTCCTGCCGCCGCCAATCATTCCCCAACGCAACGGACGTGAAATCTTTTTTTCCCCATTCAACATTTTGACTCCTCCTATTCTTTTAGATTATTAAAAAACAAGTGTTTGTTTAAGCGCTTCCACAGACATTTTAATACCTGCTTCCACAGACATCGTTAAGTCTTCCATCTCAAGAGAAACCTCGCCATCATACCCCATCATTTTGCACACAGAAAAGAACTCTTTCCACCATTGCAAATCTTGTCCATAACCTACAGCAACGTAGTTCCAGGCCCTGTTAGCGACATCTTCGACTTCTTTGGTTTCCAAAACGCCGTTAACTGCGGCCAGATTTTTTTCAATTCGAACATCCTTTCCATGAACATGGTGGATAGCGTCCCCTAATTCCCTTGCTGCCAAAATAGGATCAGCTCCCATCCAAATCAGATGACTGGGGTCCAAATTCAATCCAACCATTGGGCCTACAGCATTTCTCAATTTAAACAATGTGTCCGGATTGTAGACTAACTGTGAGCTGAAGTTTTCCAAAGCAATTTTTTCAATACCTGCAGTCTCAGCTCTTTTTACAAGATCTTTCCAGTAAGGAATTGCTACATCATTCCATTGGTATTCCAAGATATCTTTTAATTCAGGTGGCCAGCTTACTGTATATGTAATCCAGTTTGGAACTTTATCATCCCGGCTACCTGCTGGAAGCCCACTCATCATAATAATTTTTTTGATCCCTAACAATTGTGCCAATTCTATTGTCTTATCTGTGATCTCGCGGTGGCGCTTGCCTAAATCTCTAGGATCAAGCGGATTCCCCGAACAGTTTAACGCACACAATTTGATATTTCTTCTCTCTAAAGCATTTAAAAAATCATTTCTTCGACTGTCACTGGTTAACAATTCATCGAGATTAAGGTGAGGCGCTTTTGACCATCCTCCGGTTGTTATTTCAATGTATTCAATTCCTAATGCAGCCACGTAATCCAACATTTCTTCAAATGGCAAGTGCCCCAGACTGTCTGTAACAAATGATAGTTTCATTTCTGCCTCCTTAAGTCGTCTGATAAAAATGAATTTTAAAAAAGGAATCAGATGAGAAAAACTTGTACGCCTGTAAAACTGGTGCTATTCTTTGAACGATATTGGTTATATGGTTATTATGTTTTGAGTAACTTTTTATTAAATATTATTATAAAATGAACTTGGAGTCAATCCTATTTCCCATATATTTTTAAATTTTTTTGTGTTTCAAATAAAAAATCTTCAGGATATACCTGAAGATTTCGTGCTTTGCTTATTCATATTCAACCCAAATAGCACCCTTATCTGCAGAACGGACACAGTTCTCGACCCAGCGGACCCCACTCACCCCTGCTTTAATATCCGGATACCAAAGATTTTCCAATGTTTCTCCCCGATTTACAGCATCCATGGCAATGGCAAAACGGGCATAGAGATTTGACCAAGATTCAAATAATCCCTCGGCGTGCCCTCCACCAATGCGGTCGTCGGCCAAGGCTTCAGGATACAGATAGTTCATTCCGCGCTCCAAAATTTGTACCGGTTTTCCCTGTATCTCGTAACGCAATTGATTTGGCTGCTCATCCCACCACTCTAAGCTGGCTTTTGAACCAACCACGCGGATTTTTTGCCCGTGCATCGATCCTGCATTAACGCAAGAAGACCAGACATAGCCTATGGCCCCGTTATCGTATTCCATAATGGCGAATGCATTGTCCTCAAGTGGAGCCCGGCTTTTCACGAAGCTTTGGCGTGTGCACATTAATTTTTTTATTTTCAATTGCGGCAAGATAACTTCAGACAAGTATATCGGATGAGTTCCCAAGTCACCCAAAACATAACTTGGACCAGCTATTTTTGGGTCAACGCGCCATTTTGTACTCTCATTTTCTTTTTCAACAGCTTCTGAATGGAAACCATGTGCAAATTCCATTTTCACAATTCTGATTTCCCCTAAATCTCCACCCGCAATCATTTGCCGTGCCTGTTCAACCATTTGATGCCCGGCATAACCATAGGTAATGCCTACAACACGATTTTTTTCCTTTGCCAGCTTTCGTAATTCTTCAGCCTCTTGTGTTGTAAAACATAACGGTTTTTCACATACTACATGCAATCCCGCATATAGAGCTGCTTTTGTGATTTCATAATGCGTTCCATTTGGTGTTGCAATTGAAACGGCTTCAATTCCATCTTCACGCTTCCTCTCTTCTTCAAACATGGTTTTGTAGTCAGGATAACAGCGCTCCGGATCAACCTGTAATTTCATTCCAAATTCCTTCCCCCGTTCAGGAACAATATCAAAGGCGCCTGCTACAAGTTGAAAATTATTGTCACGTAATGCTGCTGAACGATGAATATAGCCAATCTGGCTGCCTTTTCCGCCTCCAACCATTGCCCAACGGATTGGCCTGTCTATATTTTTTCCCCGTAAATCATCCGTATCCCCCATTTCTCGTAAGCTTGTTTTAATAACCCACACTTTCTAAGTAATCTATGCTTTGTTTCACATCTTGCAAACTTGTACTCGCATTTCTCGGGTCCCGCTCTTGTTCGATTGTAATATATCCATGATAATTGATTTCCTTCAGTAATCTGAGAATAGATTGATAATCAATAATACCTTGTCCAATAGGGCACATCATACCTTTAGCACACACATCGAAAAAGCCAGTCCGTTCTTCCATTACCTGGTTATAAATCTTTAAGTCAATATCTTTAAAATGAATATAGTCCAGCCTTTCTGCACATTTTTGCAGCCATTCAAGCGGATCCATTTTTGAAAAATATAAATGCCCTGTATCCAGACAAAGCCCTGCTGTTTCGTAAGGAATATCGTGTAATAGCCTGTTGATTTCATCTTCGAATTCAATATATCCTCCGGCATGCGGATGAATAACAGAGCGAACCCCGTAATTCTCCCAAGCTCGATCTGCCAATGACCGGATATGTGCCATCATTTTATCCCAATCTTTATTTGGTAGTCGAAGGGCCCTTTCCGGATGACCAGCATCATAATCCCTTTCATTATGTCCCCAATCAATGATAACCAGATAGGGAGTGGGAAAATTCTGCCCTTTTTCCCTGGCAGCACAAGGAAGTTTCGTAATGAAAGAACAAATATCATCCACCTGTTTTTGCAAATTTTTAAAATTCGATTCAGAGACCAGATCGTCAAAAATAGTACCAGCAATGAGCGTTAAGTTATTTTTGGAAAGTTCGGCTCCAACCCTTTCAACATCCATCGGTATATAACCGTAAGGGCCTAATTCAATGCCCTTGTATCCTGCTTGTGCTGCTTCGCACAAAACCGTCTCCCAAGGCGGCAAATAAGGATTTTTCGGATCGTCTACCCCCCAGCAGCATGGCGCTCCTGAAATTTTTATGCTCATTAAAATACCTCCCGTTCGTGCTCGTTTATAGGAGCTCCTGCTTTACATTGCCTTGAAATTTGCTTCTATTTGTTCAAGTGTTAGCCCTCTTGTTTCAGGCAAAAATTTTACAATAATGACAATGCCCAGTATGCCAAACGCTGAAAATAAGAAAAATGTGCCAGATAGCCCCACACCGTTTAAGAGCACAGGAAAGAATAAGCCTACTAAAAAGTTACTTAACCATAAAAACAGAACTGCACTTCCCATACCCATGCCCCGTAAACGGGCAGGAAAAATTTCAGAAAGAATTAACCAAGACATCGGACCAATTGCACCTTGAAAGAAAGCTAAATAAACAAGTGTCATGGACAACACAACATAAGGCAATGCGGGAGATCCAGCCAGTACTTGGTTACTAATTCCAATTGTAATAAGCGCAACTGTTACACCCGTTAAACCAGTTAGAAGCATTTTCCGCCTGTTCACTTTTTGTAGAATGGACATACCAACAATCACTGCAAGCACTGCAATTAACCCGTTTGCTACATTTCCAATTAACGATGCCTTTGTCCCAAAACCGGAGCTTTGAAGTATTTGAGTCCCGTAATACATGATGGAGTTAATGCCGACCAACTGAGAGATTGCCCCAACTCCTATGCCAATAAAAACTATGCGCCGAATCCATGGAGTACCTAAATCTTTAAACTTAGCTGCCCTTATTTTCTTTTCTTTGGCGATATTTTCTTTTATTTCATTTAATTCCTGTTTAGCAAGACCCTCGGTACGGATTTGTTGCAGAACTTTTAGGGCTTCAGCAATTTTTCCTTTGGATACTAACCAGCGGGGGCTTTCAGGCAAAATGAGGACGCCAACCCATAGAACCACAGCCGGTAATGTAGCCACTACTAACATATAGCGCCATACATGCCCCGTGTCTCCTAAAGCGCTTCCAATTACTGCATTAAAAACATATGCAAGAAACTGGCCAGTTACAATCATCAATTCATTCCGAGTTACCAACATACCGCGCCGGTTTGAAGGAGACATTTCAGCAAGATAAGAAGGCACAATAACAGAAGCACCACCAACGGCAAGCCCCAAAATAAAGCGAAAAATAACCATTACTGTTGCATTTGGAGCAAATACACAACCAAGTGTTGCAAAGAAAAAAACGATTGCAAGAGAGAGTATTGCCTGCCTGCGTCCTTTAAGGTCAGATAAACGACCGCCAAATAATGAACCAAAAGCAGCACCTAAAATTAACGAACTTGCCACTAATCCTTCGGTAATTGGCGTTAAGTTCAATTGATCAGGTTGAGCCATAAATGGCAATGCTCCATTTATAACACCAGTATCATAACCAAATAATAAGCCGCCAAAAGTAGATACAGTCGTAATTAACTTCAAAACCTTATGTGGATCTTTTTTTATCTCCTGTTCAATTTGTAAGGAATGCTCAGCAACACCGCTATTCTCCATGTTCGTCTCTCCTTATCATTTATTGCTAGACTCCCAAATTGTAAGCGCTTAAATTACATTGAAAAATAAAAGTGGTGATTAGGTTATTAATTTATTGTTAGATATTGGAACTTTTTACTAATAATAAGCCAAATCTTCTCACCGCCTTTACCATTAACCTGAAAATATAACCAAAATATTATCATATATTGATAATATTTTGGTTATATTCAGTTTATAATCAAACGTGATTTTAGTCAATAGTTTTTTACTTTTCAAATTTTGAAAATCATGCTTATTTCTAATACTAAACATTATGATTTTCCGGGATATCAACCATATGAGAAATTTTTATAGTCTGCAATCGTTTTGCTTCTTTTTTCCAAAAAATCATAACAAGAATAGACGCCACCAACCCAAGGAAACCTACAAACCAAAAACCCGCTTTTAATCCATAATTTGAATTAAAGATCCCTGAAAAAAACGGTCCTGCAAAAATGCCGATTGCATATATTGCTTGGTAAGCACCCATTGCAGTCGCCCTTTTCTCCGGCTCTATATTTTGAATAGACATACCCAGTAATAGTGGAAAGATCAATCCTAATGAAAACCCGCTGCAGACCTGGAGAAGAATAAATAATCCTTTAATCGTGACATACGGGAAGCAGAGCGTAAACAAAGCGGCCGATGCATATGCGATAAGCAAGGATCGCCATTCACCCATTTTCGGTACAAGGTACCCTCCCATAAACAGGGTTGCGGCAGCATGAGGCACCATAAAAGCAGCAACAATATACAAAAGTTCACTTGTTTTAAAACCAATTTGTAAAGCGTATTGGGACGTAAAACCAAACATGGTGGAAAAAATGATGCTGTGGGCCAAGATGGACAAAAGAGATACTTTTAATAGCAATGGGTCCCGAATGACTTCCGCTAATTCTTTTATTTTAACCGGGCCCCGTTCTTTCTCCGGATTCGATTCCGCAACAAACAGAGAAAGGCCCATTCCCAGCAGGCTGAAAATTTCGGCAAGCCAAAATGGCGCCTTCCAGCCCCATTTATCAACGAGTAACCCGCTAAGGCTCATTCCTAAAAATTGTGCAAGTACTACAATAAACGAAATATTCCCCATTGACCGGTGCACTTTTTCCCCTTTAAAATAGCTGGAATACAGCACAGTAAATGCAACCCAGGATGCAGCTGCCATCCCGGCAAGCGTGCGGGCAGCCAAAATTAAAAACATGTTTTCAGTAAGTAGATAGATTGAACAACTGATCATGCTAATTACCATACCAAAAACAATAAAGGGTTTTCTTAAATTCACCAAATCGGAAAATACCCCAATCGGAAGCCTGCATAAAAACTGCATCAGCCCGTAACTACTCAAGATAACTCCAATAAATGCATAATCCCCCCCAATTGATACCATATAAGGCGACAACACCGGTACGTAAACAAAATGCGGAAACCACAATAAAAAGGAAACAATCATAAATAGAGACTTATACTTTCCCGGAATCTTTTCCAAACGATCACACCCATTCTAAAACCAGAGGATGCCGTTTGAAGACATCCTCCATCATCTTCAAACCCGATTGCTTGACATAAATTCTCTCATTTTTTGTTTTACGGTTTGTTTTACGGCTTCTTTACCAGGTGAAAGAATGGCACGTACATCATACAGTTCTTTATCGTGGTTCAGGACATGACGGACTGCCTTCGCCCAAGCTTGCATGCATTCTGTATTGACATTGATTTTTGCGTGGCCCAGTTCGATTGCCTTTCGAATTTGGTAATCGGGAATGCCGGACCCGCCGTGTAAAACAAGCGGAACATTGGTTAATGCTGCGATCTCTTTCATCTCGGCAAATCCCAATTTCGGTTCGCCCTGATACGGTCCATGGACGGATCCAAGCGCGGCGGCAAGGGCATCAATGCCTGTTTCCTTTACCATACGAAGGCATTCCCCAGGGTCTGCATATCGAATGCCACCAATCATACCATCCTCGTTGCCGCCGACAGTGCCCACTTCCGCTTCCACGGAAACACCATGAAGACGGGCATAATCTGTTACTTCTTTTGTCATTTTAATATTCTCATCAATTGGCAGGTGTGAGCCATCAATCATCACAGACGTGTATCCGGCATCAATGGCCTCTTTGCATCGTTCCACTGACTTGCCATGATCGAGATGCAAAGACACCGGGACCGTAATGTTCTTTTCCTCCACAATACGATACACCATTGCCGCGATCGTTTTGAATCCTCCAAGATGATCTACAAGCCGGTCGGAAGATGCTACAATCACGGGAGATTGTTCTTCCTCTGCCGCTTCTAAAATGGCCTCAACCCATTGAAAGCTGTTCATATTGAATGCCCCAACAGCATATTGCCCATCTTTTGCAGCAGCCAGCATCTCTTTCATGGAAACAACCTTTGAAGAAATGATTGCTGCCAAATTCATCCCTCACTTCATTTAAAATAAAACGCCCTTTAATACTGTTTCGCTGTTTCTAATTTTTGCTGCCTCTCCTGATAGGCTTTTTGAATGCTTTCTTTTTCCGATACCTCTGCAACCCCCACATTCCACCAGCTTTCATAACCGTCCGTCATCGTCTTAGGCAGCACTTTTATCTCAATCAGCGTTGAAACCCGTTGTTTCTTTGCATCTTCAATGGCTTCTTTCAGCTGTTCAAGCGTATGGACGCGGTATGTTTTTGCACCGTACCCTTCAGCAACTTTTGCATAATCGATATTTAAAATTTTGTTATCATGCGTCCTGAATTCCGTAAAATAGGAATCCCCGCCATTATCCATTTGCAAGTTATTGATGCAGCCAAATCCCGAGTTATCAAACAGCACAACATTAATTTTTTTGCCGTATTGAATAGCGGTAACAAGCTCAGAGTGCAGCATGAGAAAACTGCCGTCCCCGACAAGCGAATACACTTCTTTATCCGGCGCTGCCAGTTTAATCCCGAGCGCGCCTGATACTTCATAACCCATGCACGAATACCCGTATTCGACGTTGTACGTATTCGGCACAGTTGAATTCCAAATGCGTTGCACGTCCCCCGGAAGCGAGCCCGCTGAAGTAATGATGATGCTTTCAGGATCGACCGCATCGTTTACGGCAATCAGCGCAGTGGTTTGGGCCAGTTCTGTGTTTAACGTATCTGCGTATTCATTCAGCGTTTCCTGTGTAAAATGATGTTTAATTTCCGGAACAAAATTTTCACGGGAGAAGGTGATCTGGCTTAAACGTTTACGCTCAGCCTCCCATTCATTTTTTAATTCCGCAATGGTGGAGCCAAACTCGCTTTCATACCCTACCAAAAGCGGTGCCAGTTGCTCTAAAGTTGTTTTTGCGTCGGCCACAACCTGGAATGCATCCAGCTTGTATGCCTGCATGCGGCTCACATTGATATTTAAAAATCTTGCTTTTTCAAAATCAAATGCTGTTTTTGAGGATGTCGCGAAATCGGTATAACGGGTGCCAATGCCGATTACTAAATCCGCCTGGCGTGCCGCTTTATTTGCTGCAAGCGTTCCTGTAATGCCCATGCCGCCTAAATTATTTTTGAACGTGCACTCAACCGTTGCTTTCCCTGCCTGTGTTTCAACGAGCGGGATATTGTGCCTTTCGGAAATTTCCATTAAAATATCGCGTGCGCCGGCGTATTTCGCGCCTCCCCCAACAAGGATGAGCGGCTTCTTGCTTGCTCTGATTAACGCGGCGGCGCCTTTTAATTCCCGTTCGGACGGCGCTTTCCGATCCAAGTAGTGAACCCTTTTTCTAAAGAATTGTTCATCGAAATCAAATGCTTCCCCTTCTACATCCTGGGCAATGCAGATAGTGGCCGGCCCGGCTTTCCCCGGATCTGTCATCACTTCGAATGCACGAATTAAAGTGGACATCAATTGCTCCGGGCGTGTAACCCGGTCCCAATAGCGGGATACCGGCTTTAATGCATCATTGGTTGTGACGGCGAGGCTATATTCATGCTCGACTTGCTGGAGCACCGGATCCGGCTGCCTCGTTGCAAATGTATCACCTGGAATCAACAGGACAGGGATATTATTCGCTAAAGCAGTGCCCGCTGCAGCCGCCAAATTGGCAGATCCCGGCCCTACAGAGGTCGTGACGGCAAAAATCTTCCGGCGCAACATTTGCTTGCTGTAAGCGATCGCTGCATGTGCCATCCCTTGTTCATTTTTTCCCTGGAAAACTTTCAGGTGGCCGGGGTCCTGTTCCAGCGCCTGGCCGATCCCCAGTACATTTCCATGGCCAAAAACCGTAAAAATTCCTTCTACAAATGGAAATTCCTCGCCGTCCACATGGAGATATTGCTGATTTAAAAACTTAATGAGTGCCTGTGCTGTTGTTAACCGTATTTTTCCCATGCAAATGTTCACCCTTTATCGATTTACGACTTTTTCTTCCGATCGTTCTGAAATGAATTTTTCAATTTCCTGCACCGTTGGCATCGCTTCTGATGAACTGTGCTTGCTGACGACAATTGCAGCAGAGGCGCTGCCATATTTCAGAGCCGTTTCGATGTCTCTTCCTTTGATGAGGGCATATAGAAATGCCGAGGCATAGGAGTCGCCTGCACCGAATGTTTTTAATACCTTCGTTTTATAGGCTTTGCCCCTGTAAATTTTTCCTGATTTTGTATAGGCATAAGACCCCTCTACGCCATGTTTTATGACAACCAATTCCGGTGAATATTGAAATAAGTGGTTTACGGTCTTTTCGTTCTTCGTGTTCTGCCGGTTTTCCATGACATCATATTCGTCACGTGTGCCAATAACGATGTCTGACTGCTGTGCCACAAGCGTATAATACACCGATGTTTCTGCCTCAGATTCCCATGTATAAGGACGGTAATCCAGTTCAAAAACAACCTTTACATTATTTTTCTTTGCCAATTGAACTGCCTTTAATGCTGCTTCACGAGACGGGCTTTTTGCAAGGGCCGTTCCGGAAACCAACAGGATTTTTGATCTTTTGATATACGCTTCACTGACTTCAGACGGATACAAAAACAGATCGGCAACTTCATCACGGTACATCAAAATACTGCATTCTTCCGGGCTTTTAATTTCCGTAAAAGCGAGCCCCGTTTTATGCCCTTCATGGTCAATCACCATATGCGAAGTATCCACACCGGCATCCGCCATATACTGTTGAATAAAGCGCCCGTGCTGATCATCCGACAATTTGCCGATAAAACCAGCTTTAAGCCCGAGCCTTGAAATCCCGATCGCAATATTCGCCGGAGAACCGCCAACGTATTTCCGGAACGTCATCGTTTCTTCCATCGGCCGGTTATATTCCACTGCATTTAAATCGATGCAGGCACGGCCAATCGCAATGATGTCAAATTCTGCTTGCAAATTTAAGTCAGCTCCCATTTGTGTTCAACACCCCCGTTGTTTTACTTCCGTTCCAGGATCCATTCATGTGCCGGTTCATTATAAAATTTCCACAGGCGTTTTGGCCCTGCCATAATATTAAAATAGTAGGATTCGTAACCGTCCGGAACCGCAACAGGATGGTAGCCGGCTGGAACGAGAACGACATCGCCATTTTCTACTGCCATCGTTTCATCAAGGGAACGGTCATCTGTATAGACGCGTTGGAAGACAAAGCCTTGTTTTGGATTGATTTCGTGATAATAGGTCTCTTCCAGAAAAGATTCATCAGGCAAGTTATCCTGGTCATGCTTATGTGGCGGATAACTGGACCAGTTCGCACTTTCTGTATAGACTTCAACTAACAGCAAGCTGTTTGCAGATGGGTCCGAATCAGGCAAAATATTATGGACCAATCTTTTGTTGTTGTACTTGCCGCGGTGTTCGACACTGTTTTCTTCCGCTTTTATCAGCCTTGTTGGCCGCTGTTTTTCGGATGGTGCGTAGCAGAGAATGATACGCGCCTTTGTTGCGGCTTCAATTCTAAAAGACTTGTCGTTTGAAACGTAAACACTGTCCGTTGGCTTCCTTTCGAAAACGCTTTCTCTTGTGCCAATGTTTTCAAATCTTTCCCCGTCAGCTTCCACATTGATTTTTCCGGTGAGGGCGACAATCCCGCACTCCCACTTTCCTAAATTTTCCTCGTAGCGGGCCCCGGGTTCTACCTCTAGAACTTTCAATCCGACATATTCTAACGGTGAATTTTCACTTGTCACCTCATGAAGGATCTTAACACCTGGTGAAATTTCTACTGCATCCGGTTTCCGTAACAATTTGCTCACTTTCAAATCATCCCCCAACCATCATCTTTGAGAACGATTACGAAAGCCGCGGCTCAGCGTAATCGTTCCATTCGCTTATTCAAAGGAAGGTGCCTTGTAATTTGCCGTAACGACTTTCTTCCGTGTATAAAAATCGACACTGTCTTTTCCGTTTGCATGCAAGGTGCCGTAGAAAGAAGATTTCCATCCGGAGAACGGGAAAAATGCGATTGGCGCCGGTACGCCTAAATTGATCCCCAACATGCCTGCATCGATATTTTCACGGAAATAACGGATCGCCGAAGCATTGGATGTATAAATGCAGGCACCGTTTGCAAATTCAGACTTATTCGCAGTTTCAACCGCTTCTTTTAAATTTTTTACGCGGATAACGGATAGGACAGGCGCAAAAATTTCATCTTTCCAAATGGACATATCGGTTGTGGCATTGTCAAAAATGGTCGGGCCAACAAAATAGCCTCTATCCAGCACATTTTCACGCCCATCCAATACCAATGTTGCCCCTTCTTTAATGCCTTTTTGGATATAGCCCAACGTACGGACGTGGTTTTGTTCCCTGATGACCGGTCCGAGGAAGACATCGTCATCCAGCCCGTTCCCCATTTTGATTTCTTTTGCTTTTTTCACTAATTTTTCCAGAAATGCATCTGCAACCTCTTCTTCAACTGTCACAACCGAGCATGCCATGCAACGTTCACCCGCAGAGCCAAAAGCTGATGCAAGGACATTTGTTGCAGCATGTTCTAAGTCTGCATCTTTCAATACAATGGAATGATTTTTTGCGCCAGTCAGACATTGGACCCTTTTTAAATTTTGGCTTGCCCGTTTGTACACATACTCTCCAACCGGTTGGGAGCCGACGAAAGAAATGGCTTTCACAGCCGGATGGTCGCACAACCCGTTTACAACGTCATGTGCGCCGTGGACAATATTGAATACGCCTTTAGGAAGACCAGCCTCTTCCAGCAGTTCTGCTAACTTCTGGGCTAATAATGGGGTTCTTTCTGACGGCTTTAAAACGAATGTATTGCCGACCGCAATGGCAACCGGAAACATCCAGCACGGGACCATCATTGGAAAGTTAAACGGTGTAATCCCGCCGACAACCCCAATTGGATATCTGTAGTTTGTCACTTCAACATCTGTTGCGATTGTCGTCAAGGAATCACCCATCATTAAAGTCGGGGCACCGCATGCAAACTCGACATTTTCGATCCCGCGGCCAACTTCCCCCAGCGCTTCCGTGAGATTTTTGCCATTTTCGATGGTAATAATTCTCGCAAGTTCATTCTTGTTTTCTTGCAATAATTGATGGAAGTGAAATAGAATCCGAGCCCGTTTTTGAACCGGAACATTTTTCCATGTTTCAAACGCTTTCGCCGCTGCCCGGACAGCTTCATCCACTTCTTCTTTTGTTGAAATCGGAACGCGTGCAATAATTTCTTCAGTTGCCGGATTATATACAGCTTCGAACTGTGACGTTTTGCTTTCGACCCATTCACCGTTTATGTAATTCTTTAGTTTTTCCACACTTACCGTTGCTTCTGACATCTCCATCCTCCTCATTTATAAAGCAAATATGATTTCATACTATTAAAACCCCGGGCGCTTCAGCACGATAACCATTTGACACGGCCTATTTTCTTTATCATGTTTTGGTTATCTTTTGGTTATATTGATTACATCTTAATACCAAAAACGCTTTCAGTCAACCCTTTTATGCGAAAAATAAGTTATTTTTATTGAGAAAAGCACGGTGAGGGGCATTTTAAAGTGGGCCGCCTTAGGTTGTAAAACGGGAGAATAAAAGGGTATGAAAAAAGCCGGCATACCGCCGACTTTTTTCACCTTAATAGAATCTCCTGATGCTGTTGAAATGAGATTTCCAATAAGGGTTGCTTAAACTTTTTATTGAGACGCTCTTGTCTGAATCAGAGATAAACTGGTTGTTTCCGAGATAGATGCCGACATCCGAGATGCCGCTTTTATAGGTATCTTGGAAGAAGATAAGATCTCCCGGCTGCGGGCTGCTTACTTGGTAAGAGCTGCCATAGTACCCTGCTGCAGTCTGGCGGCCAATGGATTTGCCGGCCTGATTGTATACATAGAATACGAAGCCGCTGCAGTCAAATCCGGATGGCGTAGTTCCGCCAAAACGGTACGGTGCGCCGATGTATTTTTGTGCAATTTGCGCCACTGCGGACCCGCTGTAAGAGCCCGAATTTGAACTTGATGATACCGTGTTTTTAGAAACTGCTCTTGAGCTGCTTGCTTGTGAGCTGCTTGTGCTTGCAGAGCTGGATGAGCTGCTTCCAGCGTTAGACGAATTGCTTTGAGCACTGGACGACTGACTGGATTGTGAGCTGCTGGTTGAGCCGCTTGCTTGTGAACTGCTTTGAGCATTGGACGATTGACTGGATTGCGTGCTGTTGGTTGTGCTGCCCGAATTGTTGGACGAACTGCTTTGCGTGCTGGACGAGCCGCTTGTCTGTGAACTTGCGCTTCCTGCGTTAGAAGAGCTGCTTGTGGCGCCAGACGATTGATTGGATTGCGTGCTGCTTCCATTCGAGCTGCTTGCCGCACTGGATGGGCCGTCCACTTTTAAAGCACTGCCGGCAACAATCCAATCAGAGCTTAAATGGTTCCATTCTTTCAATTGAGAAACGGTCACGCCGAATTTTTGCGCAACGCCGGAAAGCGTGTCGCCTTTCACAATTTGATAGGTGCCGTTTGGCGCAGTGCTTTTTTGCGTTGCAGCACTTTTGGCGGTGTTGTTTGCAGTACTGCTGTTGGCAGTGCTGTTATTGGCAGTGCTATTGGAATTACTATTTGCAGTACTGTTTGAAGTACTATTCGCAGTGCTATTGGCAGTGCTGCTGACCGTAGCGGAAGAACTGTTAATTTTCAGGGTATCTCCGGCATAAATTAAATCAGATCTTAAGTTGTTCCACTCTTTCAGTTGAGATACTTTGACACCGTATTTTTTGGCAATGCCGGAAAGCGTGTCTCCTGATACAATTTTATATTTTTTTGGTGTTTGAGACGGCACCTTAAATTTCTGATTCGGATAAATAATATCGCCTGTCAGATGGTTATCATTTTTAATTTGGGAAACCGTTGTGTGATATTGTTGGGATATTTTCCACAACGAATCTCCTTTTTTGACCGTGTATGTAGCTGCTTCCGTTGATGCAGAACCTACAATTAAAGACGCTAATGTCATGCCGGCTGTAACAGACAATACTTTTTTTCGAGTCAAGATTGAAACCTCCTGGATGTTTAAAAAAATTTTCATTGGCTATATATTAAGGGTCATGGTTTGTTTCACTCACAAACCCTATTTTAAAAAAATATATTGCCACTTTCAATCATTCTATGAAAACGTAATTCAACTGTAATCTCATAGAAAATTTACCATTTTAGGAATATAGTTGTGATAAAACCAATTTATATAGGAAAAAGGTCACAATTGTATTCAATCCACAAAAAATCCTCCCGCTTTGGCAGCGCGGAGGCATTCCGTTGTGTAGGTGAATGTTCCCTGCATTCTTGAAAAAATGCGGCTGGTGGAAGGGACCAGCAGATTGCTGCCACACTGCCTGTCGCCGGAACCGGCGGGCGGCACCCCCATTACAATTGATAATCTTCCAGGTTGAAGTGCGTATGGCCGGATTGATAAATATGATAAGCGAGAATCGCCGTTTCAAGCGCAAGCCTGCGGGCCGGCTCCATAAATTGATAGCCGAGCAGTTCTTCTATTTTTTCAAGGCGGTGGTAAAGCGTCTGCCTGACGATAAACAGTTCATTTGCCGTTTCTTTTTTCCTCCCCCTGTTTTTCAGGTAAACTTCAAGTGTTGTTAATAAAGAGGCATTCATTTTTGCGTCATATTCCAGTACGGGTCCAAGCTGGTCATAGATAAACGTTTCCACATATTCATTTTTCTCGCCTAGAAGCAGGAGCTGGTAAATGCCGATTTTGTCATAAAAAATTTCTTGAAGCAGATTGATCTGTTGCAGAAAGATGACTTTTTTCGCATCATCATACGCCCGGCAAACGTCCACTGTATTTTTATAAGCTTTGCTGATCCCCGTCATCGTGTGCTTGCCGTTGTAACGGTCCTTTATGCTGAGTTGCACCAATGACTGGTGGATATCAGAAAAAGTTACAAGATCATGATTGGCCTGCTCGCCCTTTTTAAAAAAGCAAATCGCTGCAATTTCGTCCTTGGCAACTGAAATAAGGGAAAGCATGCCTTTCTTTTTTATCCTGCTTTTCATCATGGCGGAAAGCTGCAGCAATGTTTCTTCCCAATCTTTGGTGCCGGATTGTGGCTTCGTAACTTTGAGTAAAATGACCCGGAAATGCAAATTGGCAGAATAACCCGGCAAAACGGCTTTCATCTCGGCCTGTTCACAGTCTTTGCCCGTAAGCAGTTTCCTAGCTACCTCTTCTTCCGCAACGCGCTTGTTTTCTTCCATTGTTTTCGTTCTTAACATGATTTGTGAAATGGCAAGGACGGCGTGCTCCATGATAAAAGAAGTGTACGCGTCCATTACATCTGTTTTTAATTTCAGGCATAAATATCCCCAGATTTGTCCCAATCCTTTTACCGGCATGATCACAAAGTGGATCGCAAACGAAAATGTTGCGGTTTAACCAGTCATACTTTTCATTCGAGACTTCGAAGACGGGGGTCGTTCTGAAATATTCCGGCACCGGCTCCACTCCTTCTCTTGAAGCCGGCCTTTCCTGCAAGCCTCCGGGTTTTTCAATATACAACCCTTTATTGATGACATAGATCAGCACATCATCATCCGTTTTTAATGTGTACCGGGCACAAATATCAATGACACCGTTTTCTCTTGTCAATGACCAGTCCGCCCCGCCCGGTATGACCGTTCCTTTTATGCCGGGGCCTTCGAACACGCCTCCTGTGATCGGCGTAATATTGCGGATTCCGCCGGGGACAGGTCCGATCGTCAAATTTTCATCAATCGACACATACGCTTGAAATGCAAATTCTAATCCAATGGTCATTCCCATTATTCCTTTCTGTTTAGGATTCATTTACTCGGGACGCACTCTTTTTAGTGGGGGGCGTTTCCCAGAAAACCTCGTTCTATGAAATTGGCATACAAAATGACGCGTCCTATCAACCTTGTTCCTTTTCTAAACAGGCCTTTTTCATGACTTATGTTGTTCAATGTCGCCCTAAGAATCATTCGACTTTCTGTGTACATTTCTTTGTTCGTAGGATTTCCGGAACGTGGCCGCGGATGCAGCGCCAGTTCTCATCGATTTGCATCACGGAACGGTGATCCGGATCATAGGCCGGCCAGGCAGGAATCGCGGGATGAGCGGGGTTCCCGTTACGGGCAAAAGAAACCCACGCATCCTGCATCCGGTCAGCCAGTGTTACCGGCGGCTCTTTTCCTGTCAGCCACTCCCCACTTTTTAAGTTATGAAAGACAAACGGCAAATCAATAGCATGGCACGCACCAAGCCCTTTTATCCGGGAAGGCCAGGTAAAAAAGTACATCCATGTACTGGCAAAACGGGACTGGGCTTCCGCAAATTTTATAGCCGGGATGTGAAACAATATGTCGTTGGCAAGCTGATATGGACCCGCAGAACCGGCTTGTATGCGGTGCTGTGCGGCCGCTGCAACAATGCCGGACATACTCTCGATGATGGAAAGCTGCTGGTTCAGATAATCTTCCAAAATATCATCCAAATCCGGGTAATACAGGCGCCAATAGGCCATCTCATCTTTTGTTGTGCCAATCATACAGTCGATCCCTGCAGCACATCCGTTTTCAATCTCCTGATAAGGATTGAGCGGAATTAATTTCCCGTCAGCAGTCGGTGCAAACATAATCTCGCTTTTATACTGATAAAGATCCATCAGCCGGTCGCAATACACTCTGAGTTGGTCCGCGCCTAATGCCAGCAAATCCTCAACCGAACGCGCACCCGTGAGTTTTACAAAATCCCTTCCAATTTGTTTTGCCGTCTCCTCATTTTTCACAAGATTGACCGTCCCGCTTTGTGCAATCACTCTTTGGAACAGCCCTTTCGCTTTTGGAATCGTCATGAGTAGCGAAACACTTGCGCCGCCGCATGATTCGCCAAAAATCGTAATATTGCCTGGATCCCCGCCAAACAGATGAATATGTGCTTTAATCCATTCCAATGCTTTGATTTGGTCCAATATGCCTAAATTTTTGCTGTCTGCGTATGCCTTTCCGCCAAGCTCTTCCAAATCAAGAAATCCAAAAATATTTACCCGGTAGTTGATTGAAACCAATACGATATCGTTTCGTTTCACAAAATTTTTTCCGTCATATAGCGGATCATTCGAACCTCCGCCAATAAATCCGCCCCCGTGAATAAACACCATGACCGGCTTTTTCGCGCCTTCCAGTTCTCTCGTCCATATATTTAATGTCAGACAGTCTTCAGACTGATTCCCGAATGAAGAGGGTTCATTTTCATCGACCGGTTGTATGCAAGGCGAGCCATATGAAAAAGCTTCGATTCTTCTTGGTTCGGGGTCCAGGTCTTCCGGTGCTTTCCATCGCCGTTTCCCTACAGGCGGTTTGGCGTAGGGGATTCCTTTAAACGAAATGAAGCCGGATTCTTCTTGCCCGATATAGGTCATATTTGAACTGCTTACCGTTTTCGCTATCAACTTTATCCCTTCTTTCAGCTGCCTATAGAAAATCACGATAAAAAACAAGAATCAATGAAAGAGCGGATCGATTGGCACTTGGATGTTTGCCCGAGATTCAATGATTTCTGCAGCATCTAAAATCGTGTCTTCCCGGAACCGCCTTCCAACAATTTGAACCCCGGCCGGTAGCCCACTGCATACAGATGTCGGGACGGAAATGGCCGGAAAGCCAAGCAAAGCAATGGACATCATCGGCCACTGCGCCGCCATGAGCCGCGCGTTGCTGTCTATACTTTCAATATCTTCATTTTGTTTGAACGCCTGCTCTGCCGAAACAGGAAGGAGTAGGATCGGATATTGTTTCATAAATTTCTGTAATGCAATAATCAGCGTCCCTCTCCGCGCATATCCTGTTCGGTATTTTTCAAGTGTGACTTCTCCCCACCATTGTCTCGAAACCTCGTAATTATATTGCAGATTTAACCTTGCCCCTTCATCCCCAAATTGTTTAATAGCCGGCCAGAGATCGGTCAAGTCTTCTAGCACGAGCAGGTACCAGAGTTTATAAGCTTCGGCAAACAAAGGCAAATCTACTTCTTCTACCACATAGCCGGCGTCATTTAAATACGCAGCCGCCTCGTTCAAAGCCTGATTGACAGCCGGATCCGGTTTTACCACGCCTGGATCGCGGAGCAGCCCGACACGGATCGGTTTTTTGAGCGGTTCGCCGATTAACGGAACATTCGCGTGGACCGGATCGCGCGGATCGTATGCCGACATCACAGAAAGCGCCAATCTTAAATCGGCAACATTCCGTGCCAACGGTCCTTCTGTTACTTTCATTTGCAGAGATAAGGGCGGATCTCCATTTGGAAGGTCGGCACCGGTTGCAACCCGACCGATCGTAGGCCGGATACCTGTAATGCCGCATGCATATGCCGGATACCGGATCGAGCCGCCGATATCGTTCCCCTGTGCAATCGGCGCCATCCCGCATGCTACCGCCGATGCTGCCCCGCCGCTTGAACCGCCGGGTGTCCGGGTGGGATCCCACGGATTTAATGTGCTGCCATGCAAGTCATTATTGGAAACCCACCTCAGGCTGAATGAAGGGACATTGCTCCTTCCAACGAAAACAGTACCTGCTTTGCGTAAGTGGGCGACCGGGGGGCTGTCGTCTGTCGCCACGTTATGTTGAAAGGCAACGACACCGTCTGTCGTGACATGGCCTGCCTGATCAGTATTGATTTTGGTCGCAACCGGCACCCCATGAAGCGGGCCGAGCTCTTCCCCTTTTAATACGGACCGGTCCGAAGCATCCGCCGCCCGAAGCGCACCTTCAGCCAGCACTTCTACTAACGCATTGACTTTTGGGTTGACTTCTTCAATTCTTTTAAGACAGCTCATGACCGCTTCACGCGAGGAAATCTGTTTTGTCCGGATGGCATACGCCAGTTCAGCAGCCGACCAGCGCCATAGTTCATCTGTATTTTTTTGGCTTAATTCAAAACCGGATGATAGTGCTTTCGGATTAATCAATTTTTTCCACTCCAATCTGGGTATTTGTCAATGAATTGTAATCAAGACTGTCTTTTTCAGTCTGCAAAGCTCTTTGCATCCCGCTGTTTGTGAAGAGCGTGAGTAAAAAGCACAACAGGCTTGGCACGCCGAGCGCAATCAAACCGGCTTTCATAAAACCGAGCGGCAGCAGGAAAGAAAACAGGGGCCCGCCGAAAATCTGGCCGATGCCAAAAATGAAGAAAATATATCCGGTTACCGTGCCGGTGACATGTTCTTTGACAGAATCTTGCCCTATTGCGGAGGCAATGCCCGGGAAATAACTACCTGCGCCAAACACAAACATCAATATACTGAGCGCCAGCACATGGCTCCCTACACTGAAAATGCCTGCGCCGCCGATGAAAAGAAGCAGCCCGGTAAGCCTGAATACATGTTTTCTTCCAATCCTGTCAGCCAGCATCCCAAGCGGCATTGAACAAATTAAACCGGAAATGCCATAGATGGAGGAAATCACAGCTGCTTGTCCCGGTGGAAGATGTAACACCTTGAGTAAATATTGTGAAATGAAGCCGATAAACGCAAACTGGGCCACACCGTAAAACAGGGTTGACAGCGAAATGAGGTTGACATTTCGGTTTAATACGCCTTTAAATTCAACCTTTTGCTTTTCCAGTCTTTTATACGTTTTTGGGATAAACAAATAACAACCGAGTACCGATAAAGCAGATAATATCCCAACAATGGCAAAGGGAATAGTGATGTTTGGCAGGAACGGGGAAACGACATACGGAGCAATAAATATGCCCGCCCCGTAGGAAATGGCAAAAGCTGCCGTTGCTTTCCCGCGCTTCTCCGGGAAAATGTCCCCTAAAAAGGCGACGATTGCCGGTTGAAACATGCCAACCCCAATTCCATCCAAAATTCTTGCAATCATCAACATCGTCAAATTATGCGAAAAACCACTTAAAAATGTAAACACAGAGAAGATGGACACGGAAATTAAAATGGCATTTTTTACAGAAAGTTTATCGAACAGAAATCCGCCGGCAAGGCTGAACAATGTCAGACCAATGGCACTTCCGGTAGGTAATCAAAAGTCCAAGTGAAGCGACAGACGCGTGGGCATTTTTCGACAATATAGGGCGACACAAATCGACGCAGGCGGCAAAAATGTTGGGGGCGTGCATCAGATTTTTCGACAATATAGGGCGACACAAATCCAAACAAATTCCCGTTAAATCCTTCCAAGAATGCCGGCAGGACTGCAATGAACACAATTAAGAAAAAATAGGCATTACTTTTTTCTGCAATGGAACGAACTGTCACATCATCTCTGAGTCCAAATGGTTTTTTCATTGTAACCCTCCAATGTTTTATGGTAAATTGTAGGAAAATCCCGTTCATTTGCTACGGCCACCATCTTCCAACCGCATTTTGTAAGCGTTTTACTTTTTGCGATACTTTGAACCCTTTACACCATCCGGATAGAAACATACTTTTCTTCCAAGTATTCGAGGATGCCGGACTTCCCTCCTTCCCGGCCAATGCCGCTTTCCTTATATCCCCCAAAAGGACCCTGAACGGTTACGGGAGCGACATCATTGATTCCAACAATACCGTATTCCAGTTCGTTCATCATGCGAAGCCCTCTGCCCAGGTCGTTTGTATAGCAGTAAGCAGCAAGGCCGTATCGCGTACGATTCGCTTTTTCAATCACTTCCTGCTCATCCTGAAAAGTGTGGAAGGAAAGTTATCAACCATTCCGATTGTCCATTTTAATGAATTTTCTAATTTGTATAAATTCATATTAGCTTGTTTTGATCCGTAATGCATTAGCCAAAATATCAAATCATTCAGCAGAATCCTTTACGTTTTGTAAAATTGTTACTATTTCGAACGAACTTCCCAAGGAAAACACCACAAGGAAGCTTATTTGCAAAAAATCCCCGCAACGAAACAAGCCCCCGGTTCGTGAGCGGAATCTTTCCCACGAACCAGGGGACTTTTCATTGTTATATGAGACTCTAAGATTTGCCCGGCTTACGGGACTCCAATCCAGTATATAGCTGCAAACGCACCGGGCTGTTTGCTGCCGGTCCGGACGTTCGTGCATCCCGGCAGCTGGCCCGCTTTCGGAAAACTAATCAGGCCCTATTTCTTGCCTTAATCATGAACCCGATTAATATCAGAAAGATGGCGGTATCCAGCGCAATGAAATTGATCCATTCGTGCAATTGAAATCCCCAAACTTTTTCCAGTAAGCTCACAGGGTATTTCATCATCGGATCTTTAAAGATGCCGGTGATTGCAACATGTGTAATCAAACCGCCGGCAACAATCTGCACCCATGAAATTTTGTCCAGTATTTCAGAAAAAAACTCGAAGAAAGCGAGTACGGTCGTTAAGCTTAAGGCCATGCCAGCCATCGTGGACAGCAAATTGGTGGAGATGCCGGACGTGATCAAAACGCTGTCCATACAGACAAGCATATCAGCCGCAAGCACAATCAATAGCATTTTGGCGGCCGGGATGCTTGGAACGGGCCTTGCCTCGGAATCAGGCTGGATGGAGCTCACAAAACGGAAAGCGATGTAGAGGAGAATTATGCCTGCGAGCACTCGAAATCCCGGGATCCCTGTTAAATACTGAATCATCGCAACATAAATCGTACGGCTGACCGTAAGACATACAACGATATTAAAAAACAGCTGTTTTGGCTCGTAGCCATACTTTCGAACCACCGTTGTAATAATAAGAAGATTATCCAGATCACTAATCAGGTTGAGCAAAAAAATTTTTAAAATCACAAAAACACGTCACCCCTGCCTTTGCCAATCCATTTCAGGAACGGAAAAAACAGCATAGCACACCGGTCCCTCTATTAATATATTTGGACAAAAGCAAAAAAAGACGTAGCGATCATGCAGAATCACTGAGCAGATATGATCCAGTACCTTTAAATAAGTTATAATTTGAGCAGAGGCGTGGTGCTATTTGGATAGACCTTACACAGTATTTCCTTACTCATTTATCTCCTCTTAATCTTTTTATAAATTCTTCTAGAGCATCGCTTTCGTTATTATACATTTTCTCGCCGGCTTTTGAAGTTCTCTCATTATAAGTAAAAACCGTCCATTTCCCCGCCTCATTTTTAATCACAACTTGACCTTCATTCGGGGATGCATTACAAAAAAGGCATTAATTTCCAGTCATTTATTTTCATTTTCGTCATCAGCTTTATCTTAACCGCTGATTTTTGTTTCGGGTTTGAAGCTAATTTTTTCTTTTACTTAATAAAGTTTATTTTTCAATGCTTTAATCCGCTAAAATACCGGTTAGTCTCTCGATAATAAAGTTCTTATAATTTTTCCGGGTTTACTGGACGCCTTTCTTCTATTATCTTTACTCTACTTTTAGAAATCCAGCCGATCCAGGAATCCCTGTCTACTCTTTTCAGTTGCAGTTTTTCACCAATGAACAAAGAGCCCGTACCTACCTGAAACTGGTCGTCTTTTTCTTGAAGGATTTGAACTTTTTCTCCATCTATGACTCCATATGTGGTAATACTTTCGCAGTTAACAAGTTCTTTAGGGTTAACTTTTTTCTTGTATATGCCATGTCCCGTCAGATTGTAAAACGTATAATCAACCTTACTTTTATCTTCTGTGTAAATCATAACGCGGCCATCCATATCGCTTGTTACCTTATATTCGATCCCATTATATTTTGCGTATAATCCAGACTTTATCATTTTAATAACCTTTTAGATTTAATACATTTATTTCCTGCATAGATTCCAGCTAATTCATCATTTCCATTAATGACTTTATGAAGTTTAGACAGGATGTAAAACCATTTCCTGTCTTTGCCTTCATGCTTTTGCCATATAGGATCTCATTTGTAAAGAAATAAATGTTCAGGATCTTTCATCCTAAATTTAATATAGGGCTTGCTGAATAAGTGAAATTCCTAGATTTGGCAAGGCTGCTAACAGCTTTGGCCACCATTTAAATGCATGGGTTTTACAACAAATCCAGGGAAATGCCTGCACGTGAAAGCCGATTCAACGTATGGAGAAGATCAAATCACCCCTTTTCGCAAAAGGATTCTTCTATATTTTGAGACAGAGGTTGTAGATAAATTGGGCATAAACTCAGCGTCGGATTCGTTCAGCAAGCCCTAATATATCCTCTCCAATACGGCGTACGATTCATATGAACAGCCTGAAGCCGATTTTTCCAGGCATTTGTGTTTTCCATAGACCCATGGCAAAAAATATCGTATAATTTGTCGTATGAGGGAGGTGAAAAAGTGGATAAAGGAATTGACCAGAATGTGATTTTGCAGGCCATCCGTGAACTGTCGGACCAAATCAAATCCATGGAAAAAAATCTGTCCGAACGGATGAGTGCGCTGGAAAGCAGAATGGAGGCGCTGGAAACGAGAACGGCGGCTTTAGAAGAAGGCCAAAAAGAAATTAAAGAACTGGTCAGAAAAATTGACAAAAAACTGGATGTCCTCAATCGTGATTTGCTTGACACAAGGGCAGATGTTGAATTCTTGAAAAAGTAAATTTCCCGTTTTTCTGCTCACATGAATAGCCGCAAGTCCCTCTTCTTACAAAAAGATTCTCAAAAAATGGTCCTCTTGGTTTGGTCCAGATCCCCGATTCGAGATCCTTCACATCGCCAAAGAGGACTTTTTATATGCGTTGCCGGGATTACAATGGCCATGCGAGATCAATACTTTGTATGGTTTTTCACAAATTGAATTTACAAATCCTTTTCAATCACCCGCTCCCATGCCTTATATCCAAGAGTCTTTTTCCATCCTTATTTTAAAGGGAAGAAAAAAGAACCGGCACACTACCTGAAAAAAGTTGTTGCCAAAAATTTTCCTTGCCGTTTCTTTCTCATTGTTTTTTAATGAAATTAGATCAAAAAGAAAGCTGGGAAAAATGTGGGTGTTGTGTTGACAAAAGCCGCTTCGTTTATTTTGATCATTGTGCTCGGCTACATTTTGAAGCGGGTCGGATTTTTTAAGCCGAATGATTTTCAGCTGGTTTCCCGCATGGTTTTGAATATTACATTGCCATGCGCCGTGATTACAAATTTTGAAAAGCTCTCTTTAGAAACTTCGCTGCTGATGCTTGTCGCAATCGGCGTCATTTGCAATCTGGTAATGATTGCAACCGGCTATATCGTTTCCTGGCGCCGTACCCATACGGAAAAAGCCTTTAACATGATCAATTATTCCGGTTATAATATTGGCTGTTTTACACTCCCCTATGTACAAAATTTCCTGGGGCCCGTTGGCGTAGTGGCAACCTGCCTGTTCGATGCCGGCAATTCGGTTTTATGCACGGGCGGCACCTATTCGATCGCTTCCGCCGTTGCCAACAATGAAAGAACAAATGCGGCATCTTACCTGAAAAAAATGTTTTCATCTATACCGATGGATACCTATCTGATCATGCTCGTGCTGTCGCTTTTGCATATTACATTGCCGGCAGGCGTGACTGCATTTACCGGAATCGTCGGGCAGGCAAACGGCTTTCTGGCCATGCTGATGATCGGGATCGGTTTTGAACTCCGGCTCGAAAAAAGCCAGGTTGCAGGCATCTTAAAAGCCGTCATCATCCGTTACGGAATGGCCATCCTGTTTGCAGTATTCTTTTATTTCTTGCTACCGCTGCCGCTTGAGGTCCGGCTCGTGCTCGTGATTATCGCGTTTGCGCCGATTTCCGCTGTCTGCACGGCATTTACCCAGAAATGCGGCGGCAATGTCGCCATGTCCAGCACGTTGAACTCTTTGTCCATTTTGATCAGTATTGTGCTGATGACCAGTCTGATGGCCGTACTGAAGATCGCCTGAATCATGAAAAACCGCTTAGAGCCCCCATCCTCTAAGCGGTTTTTTGATACGATATCCGGGTTTTCCACCCAGCCGTTCAGGCACTTGGCGGCTGACCGGCCGATCTTGCAGCCAGTCCGTATACGATCAGGCCCTGCTGTTGATTTTAATCTGATACAAATCTCTTCTCCGGTCGGCCAGTTGCCGGACGGAGCCGCTGTTGCGGTTGCGGCGCAGTTTCTCAAGATCGACATCGCCGACAACGACGGTATCGACATTGGGATCGCATTCCCCGACAATGCCGTCGCGGGCAAAACCGAAATCGGAGGGGGAAAAAATGCCGGACTGGGCATACTGGATATCCATGTTTTCCACGTGGGTCAGGTTTCCGACTGTTCCCGCAATACAGGTGTACACCTGGTTTTCAATGGCCCGCGCCTGCGCACAGTAGCGGACGCGCAAATAGGCTTGGCGGTCGTCCGTGCAAAACGGGACAAAAATAATGTTCGCGCCGTAGTCAACAGCGACACGGGCCAGCTCCGGAAACTCGATATCATAGCAAATCAGAATCGCAATTTTCCCGCAATCCGTATCAAATACATTGAGTTCGTTTCCTTCCGCGATCCCCCACCATTTCCGCTCATTTGGCGTAATATGGAGTTTGGTCTGCCTTTCGATCGTCCCGTCGCGCCGGAACAAAAAGGCGACATTGTAAATGCCCCCGTCTTCTTCCACAAAATGGGACCCGCCGATAATGTTGACATTGTAGCGCACGGCAAGCTCTGTAAACAATTCAATATATTGTTCTGTGTACTCGGAAAGCCGGCGCACTGCCTGGTCAGGACGCTTTTCCTCCAGGTAGGACATCAGCTGCGTGGTGAAAATTTCCGGAAAAACGGCGAAATCAGAACCGAAATCCGCGGCCACATCGACATAATATTCCACCTGTCTGACAAAATCATCGAAGGAATCAATTTTTTTCATCATATATTGGATTGCTGTAATCCTAACCGGGAACGAAGCATGATAGACACGGCGGGACTTCGGCAAATAATCAACATTATGCCATTCCATAAGCGTTGCAAATGAAGCGGATGCTGTATCATCCGGCAAATACTGCCTGTTGATCCGCATAATCTGGAACCCTTCAAGCAGCTGGAAGGAAAGAACCGGGTCATATATATTGTGCATCTCGACCTCTTCCACGTATTCGCGCGGGGTCATTTTGTCTTTATATTTGCTGTAATTCGGAATCCGGCCGCCAATGATGATGCTTTGAAGGTTCATTTTCCGGCAAAGCTCTTTCCGTGCCTCATACAATCGATGCCCGAACTTCATGCGCCGGTATTCCGGGTCGATCATCACTTCAATGCCGTACAGGTTGAGCCCGTGCGGATTATGGTTGGTAATATAGCCGTTCGCGGTGATCGTATCCCATGTATGCTGATCCTCGTATTCATCGAAATTGACAATTAAGCTGGAGCAGGAACCGACAACTTTCCCTTCGTATTCCACGCAAAACTGCCCTTCCGGAAAAATTCGGATATGGCTCTCGAGCTGCTCGCGTTTCCACGGCTCCATCCCCGGAAAACATTTTTTCGACAATGCCATAATATCATCAATGTCTTCGAACCGGATGTTCCGCACCTCGATTTTCTTCTCAAACTTGGATACATCTGTCTCTGGCACAATCTCACACCCTTAACACACTTTTTCTTTTTATCATACCCTATCCGGAACGGTTTTTCCCGAAAAACAACTCTTTGTATCCTTTCATCATCCAGCAATTGGAATACCTCTCTCTAGATGTTCATTTCACCGTGTACAATGAGATGATGGAGTGTCTTCCCATTTTTTCACTTACCTGCCCTTCGAGTAAACCGAAATGTTGAAAATATAAGTTGACAAATCGGAATAATATTATTTATCATAGTTTTAACAAATTATTTTCTTGCTATACAACTTATCAAGAGAGGGGGAGGGACTGGCCCGAGGAAACCTCAGCAACAGATTCTTTTTGGGAATACTGTGCTAATTCCAGCAAGCGTCAAGCTTGGAAGATAAGTTAAGGAGTGCGCCCTCTTCTTAACTTTCTTGAAGGGGGCCTTTCTTTTTTGGATCATCCGAATTGCCGGCCGGACCACCAGGCACACACGAAATTTATTTTTGGGGGTAGTGAAAAATGGCTCATATTGATGAAACAAAAATCGCCCGCATTATGGAATCATTGCAAAAACTGGAGTTTGGAACAGTGGTCATTTCGATCCATGAAGGGAACATCACACAGATCGAAACAACCGAGAAACTCCGGTTTGCACTGGAAAAGAAAAAAGCGGCACTTCCCAAACAAAAGATGATGACGGGCGCCGGCATTCCGGTTATCGCTTTCCCCGTTGTTCGTGCCACACGAATGCCGGCATTTGGATATCCAAATGCCGGCTTTGTTTATGAGTACAAAGATATTGAAGTTTGCGGAAATAATGTTTTTAAAGCAGCATTCAGGCGGTCGGCTGCTTGCCGGATAAGCCATTTTGCGGCAAAAGATCCAGAAATGTCTTGAGCAATCCGGAATAAGACGCTTTATAGACCGGTGTCAAAATGATTACCGTATCGCCTTCTTCTACTTTTCTTAATGCCCTGGTGATGGGCGGGCTTTGCCGGGCATTCATTAAATCGCCGGCCAGAAGTTCCCGAATATTGATGAGCTCCGGTTCGTACCCGTGCCCCCTTAACCCGGCCCTGATATAATCACGGATCCCATTTAATCTCGTATACGCAGAAGGGCTCCCGTTCAGCAGTACCACTTTTTCCGCCATATGAATCCCCCAATTCTTCCTTAATTTTTCATTGCGTGCAACAGCTGATGGCCGTTGTTCCCTAAAATGCGGTTTAAAATATGATTGGTCGTTGCTGAAAAGAGGGCGTGGTCCCTTTTCCGTGGATAAGGAAGTTTTACCGGATAATCCATCGCAATTTCCCCCTCTTCGATTAACACAACCCGATCAGCGAGGGCGACTGCTTCTTCCACGTCATGTGTCACCAATATGGCCGTAAAATGTTTTTCAAGCCAAAGCGACTGGATCAGCGCATGCATTTCAATCCGGGTTAATGCATCGAGCGCCCCAAGCGGTTCATCGAGGAGAAGGATGTCCGGCTCATGGATTAATGCCCTCGCCAGTGCCACCCTTTGTTTCTGGCCGCCGGATAAAGACGAAGGCCAATCATTTGCACGCCCTTCCAGCCCGACTTTTCCAAGCATTTCAAGTGCCTTGTTCTTCCAGTCGCCCGCAAGGCCAAGCCCGACATTTTGAAGCACGGTTTTCCATGGGAGCAGGCGGCCGTCCTGAAACATCATTTTTGCCGATCCGTTTCTGCCGGATAAAGGCGCCCCGTTTATAAGGATTTTTCCGCCGCTTGCCGCTTCAAGTCCTGAAAGCAGCCTGAGAAGCGTACTTTTGCCGCATCCGCTCCTCCCAACAATCGCAACAAATTCCCCTTTTCTTATTTTTAAATGAAGATGGCGCAGGATGCGATGGCTGCCGAATGATTTCTCCAGCCCCTCAATCTCTACAGCAAACGCCTTTTCTTTCGGCATCGTTTCCTCCTCCTTTATTTTTGATATGACGGGTGCCACTTTAACAATCGTTGTTCTGCGATTTTTGCCAGCCAGTCGGACAGTTTTCCAAGAAGGGCATATAAGACAATACTCAAAACGACAACATCAAGCTGCATGAACTCGCGGGCGTTCATGGCCATATAGCCAATGCCGGAGTTGGATGCAATCGTTTCGGCCACAATCAAGGTTACCCATGTGACCCCGAGCGCATAGCGCACACCGACTAAGATGGAAGGAAGCGCCCCCGGCAGGATCATATGCCAAAAAAGTGCCGTCCCTTTCAGCCCGTAAACTTCTCCCATTTCGATTAGCGCTCTGTCCACCGAGCGGATGCCATGGAACGTATTTAAATAGATTGGAAAAAAGGTGCCGAGCGCAACGAGAAACAGCTTCGCTTCTTCCCCGATCCCGAACCATAAAATGACAATCGGAATCAGGGCAAGGTGGGGAACGTTCCGGATCATTTGCACGGTACTATCGAGCAGGCTTTCCGCTTTTTTGGACAGCCCGGTAAACAACCCAAGTCCAAATCCGATTCCGCCGCCAACCAAAAATCCGATCAGTGCCCGTTTTGTGCTTGCGCCGATATAATTGAAAAGCTGCCCGGATTGCGTGAGACCCCAAGCCGCTTTTACAACGGCAACAGGGCTTGGGAGCACATTGGGTGGCAAGATGCCAGCAGAACTTGCAAGCTGCCAGGCAAACAGCAGGCAAACCGGCACCACCCACGGCATGACGCGTTTTTTCAACATCAGATCGGCCTCCTTACTTTAATACTTTCGGCAGTGCATCGTTCGCCACAATCTCGCCGAACGGGCTGATGACATTGGAAACGGGGGCATCAGGCTGTTCAAGCGGCAGGTATGGGAACAACAGCTCAGCCGTCCGGTACGCTTCTTCAAGATGCGGATAACCGGATAAAATGAACGTTTCAATGCCAAGCTCCGCATATTCCTTCATTCTTTCTGCGACAATTTCCGGGCTCCCTACAAGTGCCGTTCCCGCACCGCCGCGCACGAGCCCAACGCCGGCCCAAAGGTTCGGGCTAATTTCAAGATTGTCCCGGCTGCCGTTGTGGAGAGATGTCATTCGTTGCTGGCCGACCGAGTCAAACCGTGAGAAAATCTTTTGGGACGCTTGGATGAGTTCATCATCGACATACCGGATCAAGTCATTAGCTGCATCCCATGCCTCGTCCTCTGTTTCCCTGACAATGACATGGAGCCGAATCCCAAAACGCACTGTCCTTCCTTGTGCTGACGCCAGTTTTTTGACATGATCGATTTTTTCCTTTACTTTTTCCGGCGGCTCGCCCCAAGTCAAATAGACATCGACATGTTTTGCCGCCACTTCCTGCCCGATTTCCGACGACCCGCCGAAATAAAGCGGCGGATAAGGCTGCTGCACCGTTGGGTAAAGCAGTTTGCTCCCTTTTACGTTTAAATATTTGCCTGTAAAATCCGCTTCCCTGTTTTCGAGCAAGTTCCGCCAGATGGTCAAAAATTCATCGGTCAGTTCATAACGTTCGCGGTGGCTGAGGTGGAGACCGTCTCCGGCCAGCTCAACCGGATCTCCCCCTGTGACAACATTGATGAGCAGTCGCCCTTCAGAAAACCGGTCAAATGTTGCGGCCATTCTCGCTGCCTGCGATGGAGACATGATCCCGGGCCGGACCGCAACGAGAAACTTCATTTTTGAAGTAACCGGAATCAGGCTCGAGGCCGTCACCCATGCATCTTCGCAAGATCTTCCGGTTGGGAGCAAAGCCCCGGTGTAGCCGAGGTGGTCGACAGCCTGTGCCACTTGCTTTAAATAGTTGAAAGTGACGGCCCGCCCGCCGGTTGTTACCCCCAGGTAGCGCGAATCACCATGTGTCGGTATAAACCAAAATACGTTCATCCTTTATTCCCCCTTCATTTGGATAAAAATGCTTCTTTCACTTTGATTGGTTTCGGAATTAACTTCAGTTTGTAAAATTCATTTGCGATTTGCTGCTGGTCTTTCAGCGTTTGAGTTGTGATTTTCTCAGTGCCGAAGTTTTTGCGGCTAAGCGTCAGTTCCAATGATTTCTTATCCATTCCAATCTGCGGTGCCAGGAATTCGGCCGCCTGCTTCGGATTTTTTTCCACCCATTGATCTGTTTTCTCAAGTTGCTTGAAAATTACATTGAGAACGTCCGTATGGTTTTGCGCAAACGGCTTTGCTGCCAGGAAGAATTCCCGGTTCGCGACAAGGCCGGTGCCATCCGCGATAGTGCGGGCTTTCGTTGCCAGCTGTGCATCAGCCAAAAACGGATCCCAGATCACCCACGCATCGACATCCCCTTTTTCAAATGCAGTGCGCGCATCGGCGGGCGCGAGAAAAACCGGATGGATGCTGCTATAGGGAATGCCGGCTTTCTCCAATGCCCGTACAAGCAAATAATGGACATTCGACCCTTTGTTCAACGCGATTTTCTTGCCTTTTAAATCTTTGAGGCTATGAATGTTGGAATTTTTCGGGACAATGATGGCTTCCCCTTTTGGATTGCTGGCCGAATCGGCAAAATATACGAGCGGCGCCCCTGCTGCCTGAGCAAAAATGGGCGGTGCTTCCCCCGTATGGCCAAAGTCTAGACTCCCCGCATTCAACGCTTCCAAAAGCTGCGGGCCGCCGGGAAATTCCGTCCATTTTACGGAATATCCGAGCGGTTTCAGTGCTTTTTCAAGTGTTCCTTTCGCTTTTAAAATGTTTAAGGTTCCGAATTTCTGATAGCCAATCCGGACCACTTTGCCGCCTTTTTCGCCCGATTTTGCCGCTGCTGTATCCTTTTTCCCACTGCTGCATCCGCTGATGAGTAAAAAAATGGCGGTGATCAGCAGCAAATGGACCGACACCAGTCGCTTTCGTTTCTTTAACATTTCCCTCTCTCCTTTCTTGTTTTATAGCATTATGTAGGAGGTACACATGGGCACCGCCCCCTTTCCTATCATTCCGATTTATTTAGTTGGTAAAAGGCCGCAAAAAAGGCCCCTCATCTTTTAAATAAAGTGAGGAGCCTTCGGTTGACCGGCCGGCTTCAAAATATTTCAATTGTCTTTCCACATCAGTATCCGCTTAAATGTTGCTTGCCCGTTTGAAAGGTTAAATTCATTTTAATTCCACTATTCCGACCTGTCAAGTAATATTTTATTTTTTTATCATTCATGCTGATCGCCGGTATCATGATGAAAACCTTTGACAACTGTAAAAAAATCAGGTAAAGTACCAATGTACGAACATTTATTGAGTTATATTCAAATAATATTCGTTTTTAGGAGTGTAAATCCATGGATACAGTGTTTGATTATGAAGATATTCAGCTAATTCCGGAAAAATGCATTGTAAATAGCCGCTCGGAATGTGATACAAGTGTGGAATTGGGCGGGCGGAAATTCAGATTGCCTGTTGTGCCGGCCAATATGCAAACCATCATAGATGAAAAAATCGCAGTCTACCTTGCGGAAAACGGATATTTTTACATCATGCACCGTTTTCAGCCGGAAAAACGGCTTTCGTTTGTGAAGGAGATGAAGGAGCGCGGGCTTTATGCTTCTATCAGCACAGGCGTCAAGCCGGAAGAATATGCGTTTATCGAAGAACTGGCCGCAAGAAATCTGGAGCCGGAATATATAACAATTGACATTGCACATGGCCATTCGAATGCCGTGATTGATATGATCCATCATATCAAAAAGCACTTGCCAGAAACCTTTGTCATTGCCGGAAATGTCGGCACGCCTGAAGCCGTCCGGGAATTGGAACATGCCGGGGCAGACGCCACAAAAGTCGGCATCGGGCCAGGAAAAGTATGCATTACAAAAATTAAAACCGGGTTCGGAACAGGGGGCTGGCAACTGGCGGCATTGCGCTGGTGTGCAAAGGCGGCAAGCAAACCGATTATTGCGGACGGCGGAATCCGCACGCACGGTGATATTGCCAAATCGGTCCGGTTCGGGGCGACAATGGTAATGATCGGCTCCCTTTTCGCCGGGCACGAAGAATCCCCGGGTGAAACGATTGAAATGGACGGAAAACTTTACAAAGAGTATTTCGGGTCGGCATCGGAGTTTCAAAAAGGGGAACGCAAAAACGTCGAAGGGAAAAAAATGTACGTGGAATACAGAGGTCCGCTTCAGGATACGCTGAAAGAAATGGAAGAGGACTTGCAATCTGCCATTTCCTATGCCGGCGGTAACAAACTGGCGGACATTCGGAAAGTGGACTATGTCGTTGTAAAAAGTTCCATTTTTAACGGAGACCGGGTGTATTAACGCCCGGTACAGTTGAACGTATCCCATTTAGGGCTTGCTGAACGAATCCGATTCTGATTTTCTCTGCAAGCTCTGTCTCAAAATATAGAGGAATTCTTTTGCGAAAATGGGTGATTTTATCTTCTCCATCCGTTGAATCGGCTTTCGAGTGCAAGCTTTTCCCTGAAATGGTTGTAAATCCCTTGCATTAAATGGTTGCCAAAGCTGTCAGCAACCTTGCCAAATCTAGGAATTTTGCTTATGCAGCAAGCCCTATTTCCGCCCCCGGCCTGCAATCCCAAAAAGGCAGCAAATACCCGCTGCCTTTTTTTAGTTTGTAAGTGATCTGCAGGTAGCCGCTGTATATAAGGGCCCACCAAATGATCATTCATTGCAATTATTCGCCCGATACCAGATCCAGGTTCTCTACATAGAAAGTATCGTTCATTTATACACACATCCACTAGAAAAAGGAAATAGCTAAAAGGATTTCCAGGGTATGAAAATCCTTTTCCTGCTTTTTAGTACCTCAATATAAAGAACGTTATAGAAAACATTAAAGCAAATCCGACAATAACAGTAATCATAACCTTGAATTTTGTCCATTTATAATGTTTTTTCCTAAGTGAAATAATTAGCAATAAAAACATCATCATCCAAATAAAAAGGGACATAATTTCTTCTCTTTATCTTGTTTTTACTGAAAAGATTAAAGCCCAAGTGACTGAGACTGTAACACCTTTCCCCTTATCATGAGCGTCCATCCTAGACGCCAATAATTGCCAGTAAGTTCCAGCTACAGCTCCAACAAATGCCCCTGGCACAAAGCCTAATGCACTCAGCTCACCTGCAGTACCACCTGCGGCTATGCTTGCTGAATAGGTCTTTAATATAAGATTTTGTTTGTGCGTGTGTATACCAGTTTTTATATCCCCACCAATATCTTTTCGTTTTTTCATATTTTTTAGAGGACGAACGAGACGCTGCAAGTAGACCTTATTATCAGAAGAAAAAAGCACGTTTATCCCAACCCTGTAAAAAGCTCTAAGTGGCAATATCAAACTAACCGTCATCCGCCATCTATTCCATCTGCACTGATAACAGTTTTATCTATAGAATTACTTCCAGCAACACCTTTTTTTGTCCGTCGAAAAAAGAGGGATTCTATATTTCTTGTTGGACGAGATCTAATAAGAAATCTCCAAAGTCATTTGCGATGATTTTGTATTGCTGATTTTCTAAACTTATTCCAGGAATAAACGATACCACTTTTGGCTCTTTATTATTTCCAACATGATTAAAGTCGAGACAAAAAAGCTCGTCCCCCCCAGTGTCATAAATAACAAGAAGATGCATAGGAAGGTCACTTTCCTTTCTTTCTGTTAAGGTATACCAAATTGCATCGGGCACTGAAGAGTTTTCAAAGTCCTCCTTAATGATTCCGTATATCTCTTGAGACCCGAAATTCCCTGCTCCAAAGGATAATAAAAAGTCCCTATATAAATTGGAAAATGTTAATCCAAGCTTTTTCTCAGCCATAAAAATTAAATGGTTATTCCGGCCACCTACAAAGTCTGCGATTTTTTCATTTTGATAGATTAGTTGTTTTGCCTTTTCGTAGTTTTCTATGCTCAAAATCTATTCCTCCATTTCCAAAATATAATCATTCGCCCTGTGTTTCCAATAGCCAGCTCTCCGTTTATTAGTCTACGTTAAGGAAGCGTGCGAAATTGGCGTTGTTCCTTTACATAGAGGCTATCTACGTTAAGGAAGCATGGAAAAATTGTCTTGTTCCTGAACATAGAGGGCGTCTACGTTAAGAAAGCATGCAAAATTGGCCTCATTCCTTCGCATGAAGCATGTCTACGTTAAGAAAGCGTGAAAAAATTGCCTCGTTCCTTTACATAGAGCATGTCTACGTTAAGGAAGCATGAAAAATTGGCCTCGTTCCTTCACATAGAGCATGTCTACGTTAAGGAAGCGTGCGAAATTGGCCTCGTTCCTTCACATAGAGCATGTCTATGTTAAGGAAGCGTGCGAAAATGGCATTGTTCCTTAACATAGAGGGCGTCTACGTTAAGGAAGCATGAAAAATTGGCCTTGTTCCTTAACATAGAGCATGTCTACGTTAAGAAAGCATGCAAAATTGGCCTCGTTCCTTCACATAGAGCATGTCTACGTTAAGGAAGCGTGCGAAATTGGCATTGTTCCTTAACATAAAGGGCGTCTACGTTAAGAAAGCATGCAAAATTGGCCTCGTTCCTTCACATAGAGCATGTCTACGTTAAGAAAGCATGCAAAATTGGCCTCGTTCCTTTACATAGAGGCTGTCTACGTTAAGAAAGCATGGAAAAATTGTCTTGTTCCTGAACATAGAGAGTCAAGTCCAGGTTATTGTGTAAATTTATGGGCAAATGTTTTCAACCACCCTTTCATTTTTTCGGCTTAACTTCCATGGATTTTTTTCTTCATCTCCGGGAAGGGATGTCAAATGCCTTTCAATTTGAC
>NZ_CALPDC010000011.1:0-72982 GCF_943193165.1 Weizmannia agrestimuris | reverse complement strand
TTTGGATTCCATATTTTACATTTACTTCCACGTGTGTGGATTTTAGCTATCAAATCGCTGCACTTTCGTAATTTGGGTTTATTTTATATATGAGGAAAGTTGTTGCCTATGAGACGAGGGCGGATGAGTTCCCCTTATTTCAAAAATTCGCGAGAAAATTTGATTTGGACATCAAGTATATTGATGATGTGTTAACCCCTGAAACGGCAATGGAAGCAAAAGGCGCTGAAGCGTGACGATCCTTGGGAATTATCCGGTCGGCTCCGGGACTTTCAAGGCTTTAAGGGATGTCGGCGTGAAGTATATCGGCCTGAGGACTGCAGGATATAATCATATCGATCAGGAAGCCGCAAAAGCATATGGCATCCGTTTTTCGAATGTGGCGTATTCGCCTTATTGCGTGGCCGATTTTGCAACGATGCTGATTTTGATGTGTGTGCGGAAAGCAAAACAGATCTTAAGCCGTGTCGAGGCACAGGATTTTTCTGTGGAAGGGATTCAGGGCAGGGAAATGCGCAACTTAACGATCGGGATTATTGGCGTCGGCAGAATCGGCAGCATTGTTGCAAAAAATTTGTCCGGTTTTGGCTGCAACCTCATTGCACACGATACTGTTGAAAGGGATGAATTGCGCGGCATCCTGAAATATGTATCTTTGGATGAACTGCTGGAGGAAAGCGATGTGATTACCATCCACACACCCTTGTTTGAAAGTACATACCATATGATTAACCAAGAACGTATTGCAAAAATAAAGGACGGCGTATGCATCATCAATTGTTCCCATGGTGCTGAAGTGGATACGGATGCGCTCATCGCCGGGATTGAGGCGGGGAAAGCCGGCGCTGCCGGGATTGATGTGCTGGAGGATGAGGAAGGAATTTTTCATTATGACCGCCGCACGGATATTTTGGCCCACCGCCAGCTGGCCGTTCTGAGATCTTTTCCCAATGTGATCGTCACGCCGCACACTGCGTTTTACACCGATCAGGCGGTTAGCGATATGGTGGAGATGGCGCTTACATCGCTTGTATCCTTTATGGAGATGGGGAAGAGCAGGTGGGAGATAAAATCATGAAGAGGATAAGCAGCTTTTTTATCATTGCAGGACAAACATAGAGATATTTAAGCACAGATTGAATGACCATTTTACAGCATTGCTGTTGGCCTGATCCGTTGAAATAATGGGGTGGAAGCTGATTTTTTGCGTTAACACTTCGATTATGGTAAACTAATCAATGAACCGTTCAAAAAAGCTGTTGAGCGTTGTCCGATTGTTCATCTGTAATGCGTTCCGTCTTTAACGGCATATAACCCGCTTTCACTATTTGAGGTATAAAGAAGATAGGTGGGGAACCAGCTGCCCGTAAAAATCTTTAGAGGCGCCTTAAGCCTCCGTTTCCTGTCCGCCTCCGCCCATTTTAAGCCCTTTTTCACTTTGCTAACTTGCACTCTTGCCCGCTATCTTCGAGTAGTTGATCAATTCTTGCACTACATATGCCTGCCATCTATTCGGTGGTTTTTCTGGAAATATTAGCAGAAATGCTGAAGTATCAACGAGTGGTTTTTAATTTCAATGATTCCCATTTCCATTCGCCTGCGGGTTTTTGAAAAAGAAAGCCAAAACAAATGACGGCTGATGAAAAAATCTTTTATCAATGTAGGTATTAAAAATGAATCTTTATAGAAGGGAAGACAGGTGCCGAAAACTATCAAATAAGGAGTAGATTTGAAAAATGGTATTTAATAAGAAAAAAATTAACATCGTTAATATTCGACAAACGAAAAAAAGCGTGTTTGCTACAGGAGTAGGAAACGCGATGGAATGGTTTGATTTTGGCTTGTATTCTTATTTAGCTGTCATTATCAGCCGGAACTTTTTTAGTGCCGTGGAGAATGACGAGCTGAAATTAATGTTTACATTTGCCACATTTGCGATTGCCTTTTTAATGCGCCCTTTAGGCGGTGTTATATTCGGCAGAATCGGAGATAAATATGGGAGAAAAGTCGTTTTAACCATCACGATTATTTTAATGGCTTTTTCCACACTCCTAATCGGTTTATTACCTACGTATGACCAAATTGGAATATGGGCCCCGGTGCTCTTATTAGTAGCCAGAATTATTCAAGGATTTTCAACTGGCGGCGAATATGCCGGCGCCATGGTCTATATTGCAGAATCTTCCCCGGACAATAAGCGTAATGTGCTTGGAAGCGGACTGGAAATTGGTACGCTTGCCGGCTATATATTAGCTTCACTCCTTGCCAGTACGCTCTTCATCACGCTAACTGACCAGCAGATGGCCACATGGGGTTGGCGAATTCCATTTTTGCTTGGCTTGCCTTTAGGGCTGGTAGGGTTTTATTTAAGAGCCCATTTAGAGGAAACCCCCATTTTCGAAAATGAACTTTCTGTGGAGGGTGTCCAGGAGGAAAGCTTCCTTTCGATTTTAAAAAACCATAAAAAAGACATTCTAGTATGTTTCGTATCTGTCGCATTCTTTAATGTTACAAACTATATGTTATTATCCTACATGCCATCGTATTTGGATGAGGTGATTGGTTTATCCAGTACGGCAGGGACGGTATTAATTACGCTGATTATGGTGATTATGGTGCCGCTCGCTTTATTGTTTGGGAAGCTCAGCGACCAAATTGGAAACAAGACGGTTTTAATCATGGGTTTAGGCGGATTAACCTTATTATCTGTCCTTGCATTTTACTTCATCCATTTGAATACAATTGCATTCGTATTTTTAGGTATTCTCATTTTAGGTATTTTGCTTTCAACTTATGAAGGCACGATGCCTGGTACTTTGCCAACCATGTTTTACACGGATATTCGGTACAGAACACTGGCTGTGACTTTTAATGTTTCTGTTTCATTATTTGGCGGCACTACCCCGCTCATCTCAACATGGCTGGTTCACCAAACCGGGAATGCCCTGGCGCCTGCTTTTTATCTGACATTCTTCAGCCTTATTGGCTTTTTCGTCATCTTGTTCTTGTTCACCAGTACTTCCGGAAAGTCTCTAAAGGGTTCGTACCCAACAGTGGCGACGAAGACGGAGTATAAGGAAGCTATAGAAAATCCAAGACATTCATTATGGTGGCTGATGGAAAAACAAGAGGAAAATAAGCGTCTGTACAATTAAACGGCTGTGCAAAATTTGTGCCGGGGATGGCAGGCTTGCCGGCCTTTCCGGATCCCAGCTCAGCCTTTAAACAGAAAAAGCGCCAAAAGATTTGGCGCTTTTTCTGTTGATAAAGTGAAAGTTTCCGCTGCTTATGGTTTTGAAAATGCCTGCAGTGCCTGGTAGCAGGCAGCGACGGGATGGTAGTCGGTTTTCGGCGGGGAGCTTTTCGGGCCGGAAACACGTTCATTTTTCCGGTTGAGCAGTTTATACCAGCCGCCGTATTGGTGGTCGATCAAGTAGTTGGAAGCATAAGAAAACAGCTGATTGTACCGCTCGGAGTAGATACTTTTTCCGGTTTTTGCGGCAAGAAGCGCAGAGGCTGCGATCGCTTCCGATATCACCCAGTAGTTTTTATCCGTATCAATGACTTCGCCTTGTGGAGAGAGTGCAAAAAAGATGCCGCCGAATGTTTCATCAGCGCCTTTCTCCCAGGCTTTTCCGTAAAGTTCTTCAGCTGTCTCAACTATCCACGGTTCAGAGAGATGGCGGTCAAGCCACATCAGCAGTTTGCTTCATTCCAGCTGATGGCCGGGAATAAAGCCGTATGGGCGGAACTCATCTTTTGTTTGGTGAAGATGATAGGTCCAATCCGGCTGCCAGTCAGGTGTGTAGTTTTCCCAGATCATTCCGCCGGATCTCTCTTTTAATGTGCGGCAGACGCTTTCTGCTAGTTTATATGCCCGGTTTAAGTATTTCTTTTCGCCGGTTGCTTCGTATGCCGTAAGCATGGCTTCACACATATGCATATTTGCGTTTTGCCCGCGGTAGGAAGAAAGTGTTGACCAGGATGCATCCCATTCATCCCGGTAGAGCCCGTCGTCCGGATCCCAGAAATGCTGCTCTGTAACATGGTACAGATCCTCGATCAGTTCCTTCGCACCCCGGATGCCGGCTTGATCAGCAATGGCGGCTGCCAACAGGGCGAATGCATGGCCGTATGTCATTTTTGCGGGATCTTTTACACTCTGCCCTTTTAATTCAAAAAAGTAGCCGCCGTATTTTTTATCACGATGGCGATTTTTCAGAAATTCAATACCGTGGGCAGCGGCCTGTGCACACCACTCCGGCCCGCCAATCAGGGAGCCAATGCTGAAATTGTAAATAAACCGGCTTGTACCGACCAGATGCTTTGTTTCCCGGTCATTGATGGAGCCATTATCGAGAAAACCGTTTATATACCCGCCGTTTTCCGTATCTATGCAGGCAGGATAATAAAATTCAAGAATTTGAATGATTTGCTGTTTTAAAACGTGAGGGTCTTTAAAGTCCATGTCATCGCATCCATTTGTTCATTTGGGTGGAAGAGTTAAAAAAACTGCAGAAAAGATTTTCTGCAGTTTTTTTCCATCAGATGACATTGCCATGCCGCCGTTAACATGGATGCACTGACCGGTAATATAAGCCCCTTCATCAGAAGCTAAAAGCACATATGCCCCTGCATGGTCGGCCGGCTGTCCCGGGCGTCCGAGCGGGGTTTTAAGCCCAAAGCTTTCCACTGTCTTTTCATCAAAGGTGGAAGGAATAAGCGGCGTCCAAATCGGTCCTGGTGCTACCATATTGACGCGTATCCCTTTTGACGCAAGATTTTGTGCAAGGCTGCGCGTAAATCCGACAATGGCCCCTTTTGTAGCAGTATAGTCTAGGAGTTTCGGATTGCCTACATAGGGATTAATAGATGCCGTTGAAATGATGGCACTGCCTTGTTTTAAGTGCGGGACGGCATATTTGCACATATAAAAGACGGAATAAATGTTGGTACGGAAGGTTTTGTCCCATTGTTCATGGGTAATATCTTCAATCTTTTCAGTAGGGAACTGCACGCCTGCATTATTGACCAAAATATCGAGTTTTCCAAACTCTGCTACCGTTTTTTCAACGAGCTGTTTACATGTTGCTTCTTGGGAGACATCCCCCGGTAGCAGCAGACATTGGACGCCTTCTGCTTCAACAAGGCTCTTCGTTTCTTCAGCATCGTTTTGTTCATTTAAATAGTTTATGGCTACGTTCGCGCCTTCTTTTGCATAAGCGATCGCAACAGCACGTCCGATACCGCTGTCTCCACCAGTAATGAGCGCCACCCGTCCTTTTAATTTTTCACTGCCTTTATAATTCAGCGGTTGGACAGGCCGCGGATTCATCAGCGATTCAATGCCCGGTTGTTCCGGCTGGGTTTGGGCAGGTTGTCCGTTTTTTTGCTGTTCATAAATATTCATCGATGCATCCTCCTCCTTCATATTGCATACAGTATTTGTATATCCCGCAAAAAAACCAATAAACCTCAAAACAAAAACGGCAACGGTTTCAAATTTTGATGGCCAATGGACGGCAACGGTTTCTGATTTGGCCGTGTATTCGTGCCCCGGCCCGGCAGCGTGGTATTCTTTGCAAGATGCCGACTTGCCGCGCCCGCAAAAAAACATGCCGGCAGCAAAAGAGAAGAACAACTGCTGCAATTATTTTCCAATCCAGTAAAAATGACGGCATGGGCTGCAACGGAAGCGGACAAAGCCATTACCGCCTCGTAATTGTTGACCTGCTTAGAACACCTAAATACCGCGTTGAAAGAATGGCGGTATTTAGGTGAATGAAAACCAAGCAATAGGGCAAAACAATTTTATCAATCAATCGGCTTGGGAGTGTTCGTGATGCACATCGAAGGGAATGTGATTAAAGGAGAATTTGATAAGAACCGGAATGAATTTTCACTGCAGCATGTCAAACAATTTGTTACAGTATCGACCATTAATGCAAACCAGTTCAGATCCTTATATGATTATTTGAAGAAGCACCGGGATGACCATGAAGGCCAAATCTTGACCTTATATGATCAAATGCCGGTTCATTTATCCGCTGAAGATATTCATCTGTTCATTGAAGATCTTGAAAAACTGCAACCATTGTACCACCCGGAAGGAATGTAATGCCTCTTTCTGTAAAAGCATGGATCAATTGGCCGACTATATGATCTCTTTTTACTCATTTTCATGCTTGTGCGGGTGTGGCATTGTGGATGTCTGGAAGGGAGGGATATCTGCAGCCGCGGTTCATTGTAAACAGGTGCCTGTATGTCCAAAAAAACATCTCCTGCTGGCATTTTCGGAGATGTTTTTTGCTGCGCATTTGTTATGCGGACGCATCATTTCTATTCTGTGACCGTCAATTTCACCGTACCAATTCCTTCAAATTTTCCGCTATATGTTCCAGCTTCCAGCGGCTTTGGCAGGATAAATGTGCCGGATGAGACAAACATGCCCGGTTCAAGCGCTGCCTGATGTTCGCCTAGTTTTTTCAGCAGCCATTTTACGGCATGAACTGGATGCCCCATGACAGCTGAAGATTTGCCTTCATCGAGCACCTTGCCGTTAAGGAGCAATTGGCCATGGATATTATTAATATCGCCATATGTATAATCTTTGGCTTCCCCAAAAGCTACTTTTCCGCCGACAGCCCCGTCTGCGCAAACTTGTTCTTTTGGCATTTTAGGGAACCAGTCCTTAAATCGGGAATCAGGAATTTCCAATCCCGGCGCAACTTGTGTCTTTTGGATGATTTCTGCTTCAGACGCGTCTGCCGTAAGCCGTTCTTTTACAAGAAAAACCAATTCCAATTCGATCAATGGATTAAGCGTATCTTTGCTGAGGGATATATGGTTTGTCACCTGCTGATCGGTCAACTCGCCGTACAATGGTTCACGCGCATCAAATAATGCCTGCGTTTCGGGGCTTGTCATGCTGATCTTATACCCATTTAACGTTTCATGGTTTTCTTTTTTTGCCGCAGTAAAAGCATGCTGCATCCGATAAGCCTCATCTAAATCAATGCCTGCCGGAAAAACATCCTTATTCAGCGCTTTTCTATTTTTGTAAGCATCATATAAGGTATTTAAAAAAGCTTCCTTTAGCATCGCCAAACCACCTTCTCCAAAATTTTTATATTTATATAATTTATCTATCATTTTAACACTTTTCAGGAAGGTTGGAAAAAATTTTTTTGGAAAAGACGGCCTTTCTTCACGTAGAGGGCGTCTATGTTAAGGAAGCACAGAAAAATGAAGGTCTTTCTTCACGTAGGGAGCTTCTACGTTAAGGAAGCGTGGAAAAAAGAAGGTCTTTCTTCACGTAGAGGGCGTCTATGTTAAGGAAGCATGGAAAAACGACGGTCTTTCTTCACGTAGAGGTCGTCTACGTTAAGGAAGAGCGAAAAAACGAGTCTCTTCCTTAACATAGGGCGCGTTTCAAGTGCAAGCTTTTTCCTGCATTTTTATAACATACTTGCATTCAATTTTTATCAAAGCTGTCAGCATCCTTGCCAAACCTTTTGCTTATTCAGCAAACCCTAATTAGTCGAATAAATGATTTGCTTAAAATAAATTTAATTTAAAAAATGCTGAGTAAATAGCCTTTCTTATTGATATCAAATTCTGTATACTCACTTAAATCATATGAATAGAATTGCACTAAATGTTCAAGTACAGATTTATTTCCATATGTGACTTTTTTAATGTCTATGTTTATTTTGTTCACCTTATTTCATTTTTGGTTTTTCTTTACTTCTACCACTATTTTGATCTCGGGATGTGACGCTGCACCACTTAGTTTTATTTTACAAGCAGTTGCCTGTAGGATAAGGGATCTTTTACTAAATCTTCTAGTGTATATTTGTCGAGCACGCGGAGATAAGCGATGAGGGCTTCGTTTAAAACATGCTTTAATCCGCAAACGGGGGAGATGATACAGGCGGAAGCCCCGTCTTCCATACATTCGACTAATTTAAAATCATCTTCTGTTATGCGGATCAGTTTTCCGACATTAATTTCGCGGGGATGCTTGTTCAGGCATATGCCGCCTCCCCTTCCGCGCACTGTTTTGATCAGCCCGAGTTTGCTTAACTCGTATGTGATTTTCATTAAATGATTTTTTGAGATGTTGTAGGCATCCGCAATTTCTTTGATGCTGGCTAATTTTCCTTCTTCCAATGAAGCGAGATAGATTAATTCACGCAAAGCATAATCAGAGTAATGGGTTAAACGCATTTATATCACCTGCCAACCCCATTATACCCGTTCCCCTCGAAAATGGCGCTCATTTTTTCCTTTTCGGAAAATGTGATAACTTTATTAAAGATGTATTTAAAATATTGCTTTAAAAACAAAGGAGCACTATCTTAAAGATATATTTTAAATATTACTATTTGGAGAGTGGAAATCATGTTATCGCAGAAAACCATTGAGATCGTAAAATCAACTGTGCCCGTATTAAAAACACAAGGGACGGACATTACTACATACTTTTATAAAACCATGTTTGCAGCACATCCCGAGCTGCTGAATATTTTTAATCAAACGAATCAATCACGAGGAAGGCAGCAAACAGCACTCGCCAATGCCGTACTTGCGGCGGCTTCTTATATTGACCATTTGGAAACCATCTTGCCGGTTGTGGAACAAATTTCACAAAAACACCGTGGCCTGGGCGTTAAACCGGAGCATTATCCGATTGTCGGGGAATTTTTACTAAAAGCCATTAAAGAAGTATTAGGAGATGTGGCCACGGAAGAGGTTTTACAGGCTTGGGCTGAAGCATACGGGGCCATTGCTGATGTTTTCATTCAAGTCGAGAAAAAAATGTATCAAGAAGCTGAAACCCAAAGAGGGGGATGGGACGGTTTTAAACCGTTTAGAGTTGTAAAAAAGGTAAAAGAGAGCAATGTTATTACTTCCTTTTATTTAAAACCTACGGACGGGGGCCCGGTGCCATCCTATCTTCCGGGGCAGTACCTTACACTAAGAGTGAAAATTCCAGGCGAAACATATCTGTTTAACCGCCAGTACAGCCTTTCATGCGGGCCGGGGCATGAGTATTTCCGGATTTCGGTGAAACGGGAAGCAGATCATGAACCGAACGGGAAGGTGTCAACATATTTACATGATCAAGTAAAAGTGGGAGACGAGCTGGAGATCAGCGTACCGGCCGGCGTCTTCACACTTGACGATGAGGCTGCACCGATTGCCCTAATTAGTGGCGGGGTTGGCTTGACACCAATGATGAGTATGCTGGAAGCTTTAGCGGATGCCAGCTCTAAACGTGAAGTCCATTTTATTCATGCTGCCCGCAATGAAGAATTCCATGCTTTTAAAGAGGAAGCAAAGCACCATATTGAAAAGCTTGAAAACGGGCATTATTATTTTGGGTACGGGCATCCCCTTCACGAAAACAGCGGCTGCGATTTCACAGGCCATCTTTCCAAAGCATTTTTGGAAAAGATTGTAACCACGCAAACGGTTTGTTATATTTGCGGACCGGTTCCGTTTTTGAGAAATGCAGTGCAGATTTTAACGGAACTTGGCGTTGCCAAAGAAAATATCCGCTATGAATTTTTTGGGCCGGCAATGGAACTGGCGCCGGCTGCAGCCGTTTAACCGAGCGGGGGAAAGAAAACTCCGTGATGAAACGCTCATTTTTTCATGCCGGCACATCGTTTGCGACCTGAACCAGTCCCTTTTTCCCGCAATTTTAAAGCGGGAAGGGGCTGTCCCATTTTGGCTCATGCAATGAAGATCGCGAAATGCTTTTGGAAATAGTGACTGAATTTCACGATCAACCAACTGTTTCGTCCTTACAAAAATAAGGGGCTCCCATCAGCCGTCTAACGACTTTTGGGACAGCCCCTTTTTCATAAAATCAGCAGCAAGCTTGCGACAATTGGAACGGCAATCATCGAAGACTTTAGCAGCGAGACGGGGGCGCGGTTTGTAAATTTGGCACCGATGTATGCGCCGGACATTGTGCCGATGACGACTTCCACAAGGAGCCCAAGATCGAGTGTCCCTTGCTGGAAGCTGGCGAGTCCGCCGCCTATTGCAATTGGGATAATGACCATCATGGTTGTGCCGGCAGCCTGGCGGACGGATAAGCCGAGAAGGATCATTAAGCCAAGCTGGATAAATGGTGTCGAGCCGATCCCGAACATCCCTGAGAGCGCGCCGGTTACGATGCCGAGCAACAGCGAGCGGGTCACAAAACGGGGCCCGAACGGAAGGGTTTTTGCCTGGATGGATTGCTTTTGCAGCAAAAACATTCTGAGCCAGAGCAGAAAGGCTGAAAACATGAGCATGCCGGCTGTGAGCCATTTTAGTTCGCTACTCGCAATATGCGCGGAGACATGGGATCCGGCCCAGGCTCCGGCAGCGCCTATGATGCCGGTTGTAATGCCTGCTTTAATGGAGACATTGCCTTCCCGGTAATGGCTTACCGCCCCGGAAAATGAAGAAAAGATCATGGCTGTTAAAGCAGTCGCAAGCGCGGTATGGATCGAAACCCCGAATAAAATCGTCAGCAGGGAAATGATAAAGCCCGCGCCGCCTGCCCCGATAAAGCCTAAAATAAGTCCTGTTAAAAACATCGTAATCAAGATGGAAACATGCATGATGGAAAATCCTTCTTTCGCATTGTACTTCTTCCATTTTATCCGGAACCGCAGGCCTTGTCACGCTGCCGGTTTTTGAAACGGCGTGGCCCCATCCGGAAGATTCGTGCCCGCATCATATGCGGCTGGCTTTACCATATATGAACGGAATACTGCTGCTCTTTTGCCTGTAAAGCCGCCATCATGCAATGGGTGCCGGGGCTTCATGTATTAAATCAGACAATGAAAAGGCGGTTATCAGCATTCTAAAGGCCAGATCGAAAAAGCGGCGCCCATTTTGCAGCATGAAAAAAACGGCTCCATTCTTGAAGAACAGGGCCGTTTTGGGGGTTTATTGCGTAACCGGTACAGCGAGTAGCGCGCTCAGCATCCAGATGGTTTTTTCAACGCTTTCCACAAGCGTTGTTGCCATGTCAGCCGTGCCATAATCATGATTGTCTTCAGCAAGTGCGATCAATTTTTTCAGTTCGCCGGCGATTTGTTTGTAGTCTTTTACAAGGGATTCCACCATTTGTTCAGCGGTTAAGCCGGATTTTGCTTCTTCAATGGTTGCAATTTCGAGGTATTCTTTGAAAGAAGCAGCCGGTTTTCCGCCGATCGCAAGGATGCGTTCTGCAAAATCATCGACCACCGTGGCAGCTTCGTTGTACAGTTCTTCAAATTTTACGTGCAGCGTGAAGAACAGCGGGCCTTTTACATACCAGTGGTAGTGGTGCAATTTTGTGTATAGGACGCTCCAGTTTGCAACTTGTACGTTTAACGCTGTTTCAATATACATTTTCATTCCTCCCCGGGTTTTGGTCTTGCTATATTTTTATTATAATATATATCACTTAAAAGTCAATATTAAATTATAATAATTATAAACAAGGTGGGAATGTTGATAATTTGTCCGTCTCTATCTGGTTTAATAACAATACGCCCCAAATCATCATCCCCCAGCCGTCCCGGTTTTCTCTGGTATTAAACGCAAAGGCAGGGGACAAGCGAATGCGTTTATTGCACAATATGCTCCAATTAGCACTCCCCCGGCCGCTTCACCTTTCGCTGGTTTTAAAACGCAAAGGTAGGGCAAAGAAGCTCCGCTTGCCCTCGCTTTCTACACGGTACGCTTCTGAATAGGCATCCCCCGGCCGTCCCGGTTTTCTCTGGTATTAAACGCAAAGGCAGGGGACAAGGAAATCCCGCTTGCCCCCGTTTTCAAATGCAGGGACAAGGGATTCCCTTATTGCCCTTGCCATCCGTTTTCAAATTTCCCCCGGCCTGTTGCCCGGTTTTTGCGCTTAAACTGCACGGTACGATCCGGAATCAGATTTTCTCCTGGAACGGTTTTTAGTTTCTGTCGGTTTTAAAGACAATCCCGTTTTGTTTCCGCGATTTTTCAATAACCGAAAGGACTTCATAACTGGACTGGCGCAAGGTTTCATACGTTTTTCTATCATTTTGCGCGATGATATCGGCAAAATCATTGATTTCATACATCATATTTTGCGCTTCCTGCTCCCGCGAGAAGAGGACCGGCTCCTTTGTCCGTACATCGGCAAACTTCATCTTTTCCAATTCTGAGATGCCTTCAATAATAATGCTGCCTTTTTCGCCGTGGATTTCGCTCGGAATATAAGAATGGGAAATTTTTGAGCAGATCACGGTAATATTGAACCCTTCGTATTGCAGGACAAGGGTGCCAGCCCCGTCAATGCCGTTCCGCAAAAGGACCGGGAAGTACCGGCTGTCTTTCGGTGCGCCGAATAACCAGACCGCAAGCGAAAGCGGATAGACGCCAAGATCCATTAATGCCCCACCGGAGAAATTCCGCGAGAATACGTTTGGCTCTTCACCGGCAAGGAATTTATCGTAGCGGGAAGAGTATTGTACATATTGGAAAATTCCGGTTCTGATTTGGCCAACATCCTTTAATTTTTCTTTTAAAAGGGCAGTATTCGGATAATGGATATTCCGGATTGCCTCAAATAAAAATACACCGTTCTGATCGGCAACACGAAAAGCTTCCTTAAATTCTTCCGTATTCGAAAAAATCGGTTTTTCGCAAATGACATGTTTTTTGTTTTTCAGAAAAACGAGCACTTGTTCAAAATGGAGCGCATTTGGTGACGCGATATAAATAGCATCAATGTTCTCGTTTTTTGCCATTTCTTCAAGATCCGTAAACATATTCGGTGCGCCATGTTTTTCCGCCATTTGTTCAGCGCTTTCTTTTTTGCGCGAGTAAACGGCTTCAAGGGTTAATTTTCCGGATAATTTTGCTGCTTCAATAAAAGCAGAGGTAATCCAGCTTGTTCCAACGGTTGCAAAACGCATAGCATCGCTTCCTTTTCTCATTTTATCTTGATACGTTCATTGTATCACATGTCGAAACGGTTGATAAACAGTGAGGATTCGACATAAAATTTTATAAATAAATGGATATTTTTGTTGAAAAAGATATATAGTTGAAATATATATACATAATCACAGGAATGCCCGGTCTTCATCAGACATATATTGAGCATGAAAGTTCATTTCAAAAAAGCTTGAAATACGGATTGATAGAAAGATAGGCAGGTGCAAAAATATGGGTGTCGGAAAAATACATTATGAATTTATGGATCTCCCGCTCCGCTTTCATCTTTTTTCTGCTGTTGTCGGAATGGACGGTATTTTAAAAAGCATTTCCTCTGATATGCAGACTGTAACGGGTTTTGATGCCGGCGACTGGGTAGGAAGGCCTTTTTCTGCTTTGATGCACCACGATGACCGCAACAAATGGGTAGGCATTCTAAATGGAGAGAAAGAAGAAATGGGTCTTTTCATGTACAGGATGAAATCGAAAAACGGAGATTACAAATGGGTGGAGTCGACTTATGCCATCTTTAAAGATTTAAAGTATGGCGAAAAGCCTCATATCCATTTGCTGACGAAGGATATGACGGTTGTCAAGGAATTATACGATTATCTTGTTTCATCTGAACAACTGTCCATGGTCGGACAACTTGCTGCAGGCATTGCACATGAAATCCGGAATCCGCTCACGTCAATTAAAGGCTTTTTGCAGCTGATGCAGGCTGGTGTAATTGATACAGGCAATTACCTCGATATTATGCAAAATGAAATTGAACGGATTGAAATGATTTCAAGCGAGCTGCTTTTTCTCGGCAGGCCGAAAGCATCGGATATGAAAGTTTGCTGCTTGCAAACATTGCTTGATGAAGTGCTTGTTTTAATGGAAACGCAATCGTACGGAAAAAACATCCAAATTGAAACGGTTTTTCCATCGCAGCCCATTTTTATTTCTTGTGACGATTCAAAAATGAAGCAGGTATTTGTGAATTTAATCAAAAACGGCCTGGAGGCGATGGAAGAAGGGGGAACGCTGACCGTTGAACTTTCGGTGGCCGAGGAACGTGCAGCCGTTGCGATCCGGGATGAGGGAATCGGGATCCCACCGGAAAAATTGGAAAAAATCGGCCAGCCTTTTTATACGACAAAAGAGCGCGGCAACGGGCTTGGTTTAATGGTTTGTTACCAGATTGTAAGAGAGCATAACGGAGACATTTCCATAGAGAGCAAACCCGGGGAAGGCACTGTTTTCACCGTGGTTCTGCCCTGGGCGGGGCCGGACGGGGAACAGGAGGCATCTGGCAGTTTTTGATGCGCGCCTCAAAGCATCCGGCAATCTGTGAAGCCAAGAAGAACCCGGCCTTTCCGGCAGATTTCTTCCATTGAGAATAAGGAAAAACTGTTGTATGCTTATGTACAGTCTCCAATGGCCGGATGATTTGTGCACTGTTTATTAGGAAGGTGAGGGCCGATGTAAAAAAACGATGCAAAAACAAGCCTACTCTACATGATTGAAAGGAACTGACATATGGCAGGATTTGAAGATGAAGTGTTATCAAGAAGGACTTTTGCGATTATTTCCCACCCGGACGCCGGGAAAACAACGTTGACGGAGAAGCTGCTTCTGTTTGGCGGGGCCATCCGCGCCGCCGGGACGGTCAAAGGCAAAAAAACCGGGAAATTTGCGACTTCCGACTGGATGGAAATCGAGAAGCAGCGGGGCATTTCCGTTACTTCTTCCGTTATGCAGTTTGAATATGCGGGAAAAAGGATCAATATTTTGGATACGCCTGGCCACCAGGATTTCAGTGAAGACACATACCGGACACTGATGGCCGTCGACAGCGCCGTTATGATCATTGATGCTGCAAAAGGGATTGAGGCACAGACGATTAAACTGTTTAAAGTGTGCCGGATGCGGGGGATTCCGATTTTTACGTTTATCAATAAATTGGATCGCCAAGGGAGACCGCCGCTTGAGCTGTTGGCTGAACTGGAGGAAATCCTCGGCATTGAATCGTATCCGATGAACTGGCCGATCGGCATGGGGAAAGAATTTCTCGGCATTTATGACCGTTATCACCGCCGCATCGAGCAGTTCCGCGTGGAAGAAGGGGACCGGTTTCTCGCGTTAAATGAAGCGGGTGAAGTGGAAGGGGATGCCCCGATCAAAGAAAACGCGCTGTATGGCCAGGCGTTGGAAGAAATCATGCTGCTCGATGAAGCGGGCAATGAATTTTCGGAGAAGCGGATTGCAAACGGCACGCTGACGCCGGTCTTTTTCGGCAGTGCCCTGACAAATTTCGGCGTGCAGACATTTCTGGAAACGTATCTTCAATTTGCGCCGCCCCCTCAAGGAAGAAAGACGGACGAAGGGGTGGTGGATCCGTTAAGCGAACAATTTTCGGGTTTTGTGTTCAAAATCCAGGCGAATATGAATCCCGCCCACCGCGATCGGATTGCGTTTATCCGTATTTGTTCTGGAAAATTTGAACGCGGCATGTCCGTCACGCTTGCAAGAACCGGAAAACAAATGAAACTGTCCCAGTCAACCCAGTTTCTTGCGGATGACAGGAGCACGGTTGAAGAAGCGGTTAGCGGCGATATTCTCGGCCTGTATGATACCGGCACATACCAGATTGGCGACACAATCTTCTCCGGGAAACAGCCGGTCCAATTTGAAAAGCTGCCGCAATTTACACCGGAACTGTTTGTAAAAGTATCGGCGAAAAACGTGATGAAACAAAAAAGTTTCCATAAAGGGATCAACCATCTCGTTCAGGAAGGCGCGATCCAGCTGTACCGCACATGGCATACGGAAGATTATATTTTAGGGGCGGTCGGGCAGCTGCAGTTTGAAGTGTTCGAACATCGCATGAAAAATGAGTATAACTCCGATGTCGTAATGGAATCGATCGGTTCCAAAATTCCGCGCTGGGTTGAGGGGGATACGGTGGACGAATCCCTTTCCAGTTCGCGCAGTCTGCTTGTGAAAGACCGTTTCGGAAAACCGTTGTTTTTATTTGAAAATGATTTTGCATTGCGCTGGTTCACGGACAAGCATCCCGACATTAAACTGTATAATCCGATGAATTAAAAAACACTGTGCGGCTTTGCCGTACAGTGTTTTTTGCATTTTTCCGGGGCATGATAAGAACACGTAAAAACGGGAGGATTATGACTAGCCAACTTCAGCTTTAAAGGGGCATGTGCATGAAAAAATTAGCACCGCTTGAGGCGATTGTTTGGAACATTGCCTTGCCAGGGTTTGCCCAGCTTTTGGCGGGCCGTTATGTGAAGGGCATCATGTTTCTTTTTATGGAGTTTCTGATTAATGTGAACAGCCGTTTTAATGAAGCGATCATGCTCAGTTTTCTCGGAAGAACAAGGGAAGCCGGCAACATTGTCGATTACGGATGGCTGATGTTTTATCCTTGTCTATACTTTTTTGCCATGTGGGATGCATATAAAATGGCCCGCGGTAATCTTCAGCCGTATAGTTATCTGCCTTTTGTGTTTGCTGCTTACTTTGTAACGCTCGGATTAATGCTCTCCCCTGCGGTTATCGTCCGGCAAAAGATGCCCGGGCCTGTTTTTTTCCCGATGCTTTGCACCATCCCTGGACTTTTGGCCGGCGGGCTGCTCCGCATAATTTTAACGCGAAAATCGCATAAAAATAGTTGACGGAAATGGATGGATCCCATATAATCAAAATAACAGAATACTTTTGACAATTGTCAAAGGGGAGTAGCGTTAAGTGTGCATGGCACACTTAAAACAAAGTCGTCATTACATGATCCGTTTCGGCGGTCATCGGCTTTGTTGGCACCATTCGGATGTCTAGCAAGACCTTTGCCTGTACTGGCAAAGGTCTTGCTTTTTGTCTTTACAGGAAATTGTCAAAAGTGGCACTTCACTGATCACGCCGGTACGCGTCTTGGACCGGAATGCCGCTTTTGATCTGTAAGGGCAATGGTTCCGGGTGCCGGCAAAGGAGGACTTTGTGGAATGGATTTATCAATGCTATTCGAATATGCATGGGTGTTATGCGTATTGGTCGGACTGGAAGGAATTTTAGCTGCGGATAATGCGGTCGTGATGGCGGTGATGGTCAAACATCTGCCGCACGCGCAGCAAAAAAAAGCGCTCTTTTACGGGCTTCTGGGCGCATTTGTATTCCGGTTCACTGCCCTGTTTCTCATTTCGTTTCTTGCAAACATATGGCAGATTCAGGCTGTCGGGGCCGCTTACTTGTTTTTTATTATGATCCACCATTTTGTAAAAAAGCACCGGGAAAATGGCCCAAAACTTGCCGAAGCCGCATCGAAGCCGGTTTCTTTCTGGATGACCGTTTTTAAAGTGGAACTCGCCGACATTGCGTTTGCCATTGATTCTATGCTTGCAGCTGTGGCCATGGCTGTGACGCTGTCCCCGGCCGGCTCGTTTCAAATTGGGGGAATTAACGGCGGACAGTTCAGCGTTATGTTTTTAGGCGGGGTGATCGGACTGGTGCTAATCCGCTTTGCTGCCAACCGGTTTGTCCGCCTGCTGGAAAAATATCCGGGCCTTGAAGATGCCGCTTTTCTGATTGTCGGCTGGGTCGGGGTGAAATTGCTCGTTTTTACGCTTTCACACCCGGGCGTCGGGCTGATTGATGAACATTTCCCGGAGTCTGCTTTGTGGAAACTGATTTTCTGGGCGGTGATGCTTGCGATCGCAGCGGGCGGCTATTTTTTCTCCGTCCGCAAAAAAAATCGCAATAAAGAGGCGCAATCCGCCGGGAAATCGGGTAAAAAGCAGCAACAGATGTAAAAAAACCGGCAAAGCAGGCGAATCCCGCTTTGCCGGTTTTTCTTTTATTCCGGATTTTGCCCCAAAAGGCGGGACTGGGCCTCGCGCACGAGCCGTTTTGTCATTTCTCCGCCTACCGATCCGTTTGCCCGAGATACGGTATCCGATCCGAGCTGCACGCCAAATTCTTGCGCTATTTCATACTTTACTTGGTCCATGTATGCCTCAATCCCCGGTACCAACAATTTATTGCTGTTTCTCGCCATCATCATTCTCCTTTTTTTAAAAAATTGGCTCCTCTTTCTGCCGCCCGTATTGCGGCTTCAGCCTTTATGAATAGTATCGGCTTGCAGGAAAGAATTATGTTTGGAAACAGTTGTATTTGCATGCACCCTGAGCCGGTTTTGACAGATATTGCAGCCATAAGGGCGGTGGTGCGCGGGCATGCTAATGATGCAGGCAACCTGAAATGGAGGGGACGGCATGGCGAAACGAAAAGCGGAATTTGATGCAGCCGCGAAAAATAACAAAACCCCGAAAGAGAATCTGGCTGAAACAGCTTTCTCCACGGAATTTGCCCGCGGGGAAGAAGCGGTGAAAGGGGCAAACCGGAATTCAAAAAAAGGCAGGAAAGGGCGTTCATGAACCGCAGGAAACAAAATGTCCGGGAAGAAGCGGGGCTGGAATTCGGGGACATCAATGCCGGGAAGATATATGAAATCATGGCTGAAAGCGGAACCGGCAAAAAAAGAAAAAATGCAAAAAAAAATAAAAAATGAGGATGGCAGCCGCCATCCTTTTTTGCGGAAATGGCAGCAGGAATTCCCCCGTTGGACCACGAATTATCACCATATCATCCATCTTGCCAATTTCATTTGACATATCTTCTCAAAAAGAATATGTTCTTAAATAGCAGCTGGAAACCCTTATGCAGCAGACTTTTCCAGACATTTGTTGTGAACAGAAATATCATAAATTCAGGGGCATGCTTCTTATGAAGAAGGGGAGAACAAATTTGGGAACAGATCAGTTTATGAGCCAAAAGAAAAGGGGACTTGTATTAAGAGATCATGAGCAGCTTTACCGAACCCTTTTTTTGGAAGCAATGGATGCAATTGTATTTTGGGATCAAAACGGCCAGATCCTGTTGGCGAACGAAGCCGCTTTAAAAATTTTCGAGTGTACAATGGAAGAGTTTGTCGGGAAAAAGCTGAGCGATTTTGTTTATGTCGAAAACGGTGGGAATTGCCGGAAGTTCGACAGGCTAAACCAAATCCCGGCGGCCCGCGAAGAACTGCTGTTTAAAATGCCGAACGGGCAGCTGAAGCATCTCGAGTTTACATCCCGGTATATTAGCGCGGAAAATTACCATATGACCATTTTTCGCAACGTGAGCAGCCGTTACAAGATGGAACAGACGCTGCGGGACAGCGAGGAACGGTTCCGGAAAGTGTTCGAAGGATCGATCGACGGGATGGTCTTATGGAACTGGGATTTGAAAATTGTCGATATCAACCCTGCAGCTGCAAACTATTTCGACTGCAGCCGGGAAGATGCGATCGGGAAGAGAATCCAGAATTTATTGCTTACCAATGACGAAAAAATGCAAAAAGATTTTCTCCGCCATCTTTTTCAGTTAAAAGAGAACGGGACGGCAGATTATTTGTTTACTGCTTCAAAAGCCAATGAAACGAAATATTATGAGATTACGTCAAAAGGGAACCTGACGTCAAATATGAATTTAACGGTCATCCGGGATATTACTGAAAGAAGGGCGATGCAGGAGCAGCTTCGCAAATCGGATACCCTGAATATTGTCGGGGAGCTCGCGGCCGGCATTGCCCACGAAATCCGCAATCCGATGACGGCTTTAAAAGGTTTTATCCAATTGCTGCAAAACAGCATGAAAGAGGAAGAGCATTCATTATATTTTAATGTGATTACATCAGAACTGGCGCGGATTGAAGCGATTATTACCGACTTTCTGGTGCTGGCAAAGCCGCAGGCCATCCAGTTCCAAAATCACGATGTCCGAAAAATCATGCGCGATACAATTGGTTTGCTGAACGCCCAGGCGCTGATGCACAATATCCAGATTTCCTGCCACTTTGACGAGGGACTTCCGGATGTTTATTGCGAAGGCAACCAGATCAAGCAGGTCTTTATCAATATTATTAAGAATGCAATAGAAGTCATGCCGGATGGGGGAAAAATAGATATCGCGATTTGTTACGAAAAGGAAAAAGGGCTTGTCCATACGAGCATCCGCGATGAAGGGGAAGGTATCCCGGACGATAAAATAGAAAAGCTGGGCGAGCCGTTCTATACGACAAAAGAAAGAGGAACCGGACTTGGTTTGATGATCAGTTATAAAATTATAAAGGAGCATAAAGGCTTCATTCAAGTTCAAAGCAAAGTGCGGGAAGGCACAACTTTTCATATCTTTCTTCCCGTGCACCAGGAAGCAGGTGATGAAAATGGCTTTTATTTGGCTGGAAAGCCCAATCGGACCTTTAACAGTAAGGGCGAATGAAAGAGGCATTACGGCCGTTTCTTTCGGCAAAACAGATGAAGAGGGCATGCCGGAACCCCGCCACCCGCTGCTTCTGCACGCAGCCAGTGAACTGGAAGCGTATTTTGCAAAGAAAAGAACCCATTTTGATGTGCCGGTTTTTGTCTCCGGCACTCCCTTTCAAATGGCGGTTTGGAAAGCGCTGAAACAAATTCCGTATGGAGAAACGTGCTCGTATCAAGACATCGCCGAGGCGGTCGGGAACCCGAAAGCCGTGCGGGCCGTCGGGCAGGCGAACCGGAAAAATCCTGTTCCGATCCTGATCCCCTGCCACCGCGTGATCGGAAAAGACAAGTCGTTAACAGGCTATGCCGGGAGCCGCATCGATCAAAAAGCATTCCTGCTCCGTCTTGAAGGGGCGATTGTCTAAAAGGGGTATCGTTTTTCAAAGTCCCGCGCGGCCTTAAAGTTCAACTTTTCTCTCTTTTGTTTTTCCATTGCAAAAATTTTTCCAAATCCGGGGTCACTTGCGTCAGAAGAAAAGCGAGCACGGCGGTATCGTCAACAAGGCCCGCACCGGCAAGAAAATCAGGGATGATGTCAATGGGAGATACGAAATAAATAAGGCCGATTACAATCATGAGAATCGTCCGGTACGGAACAGTGCGGTATTCGCCTTTTGCCCATGCCCTGATCAGCTGGAAAAGGATGCGGATTTTACTCCACATATTGGCGAGCGTGATTTTGTTGGAGAGCGCTTTTTTCTCCGCACGGTTAACCAGATCGCCGGTTTTTCCCCGGTCATTTAAATACTGTTTTGCTTTTGAACGAAATAACCACCCGGCTGCTTTTGCCAGCAGAAAATTTTTAGCCATCTGCTTCACTTCTTTCATGTCTTTTTCTCTTTTATTTTTCCACTGCATGACCAAAAAAAACATAGAGCTGTAAAAAACGGGTGGTTTTTTCGGGAGATGTGAAAATTTTTGGTGAAAATTTTGTCTAATATTGCGATTGTATTTACATTTCCGTCAAGACCTGCGATACTACTTTAGTAATGGTAAAATAAGCAGGATGGGGGCAGGGCTTTTGCGCCTTTCCGGCTTGCAGCGCAACTTTTGTCACGATGCCATCAAGCGGAAAACCGGCAGTATCATCCGCCATTTTCCATGTGTAACACCTCACATTTTTGAAGCATAATCGGGGGATAACAATCATTCAATAGAAAAAGAGAACTAAAGGAGAATTTTGAAGTGGACACGCACATGTTAGAGGAGAACAAGTATCTGTACAGGATTCAGAAAAAACGCCAGGAAATGATGGAACTTGGGAAAAAACTGGGCCTGACGCATGAGAAAACGGTTCAGTGCAGTCAGCAGCTGGATTCGCTCATGAATGAGTATGAAGCCTATCGGAAGCAGTACAATACCCGGTCATCCGAAATGGTGATTATTCGGGAAATGTCATTCATATTGTATGAAAAAGTGCAGCGGCTCAATTTGGCTGAAGCGAGAAAAACGCATAAAGCCATGCAGATTGTTTAACGAACAGGGGAACTGCTTCCAACCTTTTGCATCTTGATTTTGCTCCTTTGAGTGCGGATGAATCCCTGATCAATATTCCGGATGAATATGTTTCCCGCCTTTTTGTTTGGACTGGTTTTGTGCCGGGGAATAGAACCCGACCTTCTTCCGATTGATTACAACAATCAGGTTTGGACTGCGTTCGATCTATTTACAGGCATAAAAAAATCCGGCAGACGGCCCGTGTTGTCCATCTGCCGGAATGCATAAAACCGGCATGGGCTGTGTCCGCATGCCGGTTTTTGCTTTATTTTTCCGCGATGACAATGTCGCCTTCGCGAACTTCCGCTTTTAAGTTTTTGCTTTCCGGATGGTCGAGGATAAAGTCGGCGATCCGGTCTTCGATTTTTTCCTGGATGACGCGGCGGATCGGGCGTGCCCCAAATGCCGGGTCATAACCGAGTTCGGCGATTTTTTCTTTCGCTTCTGCTGTCACGTCAAGTGTAATCGCTTGTTCGTTCAGCGTTTCATCCAGTTCACCGAGCATCAGGTCAACAATTTTAACCAAATGTTCTTTTTCAAGTGGTTTAAATTCGACAATATTATCGAAACGGTTCAGAAACTCCGGTTTGAAGAAGTCGCCGAGCGAATCGAGAATATTCGATTCTTTGATCGCTTCGCTTTTAGCAAATCCGACTGTTTTATGCTTAAATTGGGTGCCGGCGTTGCTCGTCATAATGATGACGGTATCTTTGAAGCTGACCGTCCGCCCTTGGGCATCGGTTAAGCGCCCGTCATCGAGAATTTGCAGGAACATGTTCAAAACATCCGGGTGCGCTTTTTCAATTTCGTCGAGCAAAATAATGCTGTACGGGTTGTGGCGCACTTTTTCCGTCAGTTGTCCGGCATCTTCATAACCGACATAGCCGGCAGGTGCCCCGATCAGTTTCGAGACGCTGTGTTTTTCCATATATTCGCTCATGTCAAGCCGGATCATTGCATCTTTCGTGCCAAACAGTTCTTCTGCGAGCCGTTTCGTCAGTTCCGTTTTTCCGACACCGGTCGGGCCGACGAACAGGAACGAACCGATCGGGCGACTTTGCGCTTTCAGGCCGGCACGCGAACGGCGGATTGCTTTCGCTACTTTCCGGACGGCTTCTTCCTGGCCGATCACCTTTTTAGCAAGGTTTTCTTCCAGATGCTGCAGTTTTTTCGCTTCATCCGCTTCGAGTTTGCCGACCGGAATACCCGTTTTCTTTTCGACAATTTCCTGAATTTGCGTGACATCGACAACCGGTTTGGCTTCAACTTGGCCGGAAGTAGCCAACTCGTTCAGTTTTTGTTCTTCTTTTTTCAATTCGGCTGCTTTTTCATAGTTTTCTGTTGCAAGCGCAGTTTGTTTTTCCTGTGCAATTTCAGCAAGCCGTTTTTGGATATCTTCTTTGCTCGGAACCGCAATCGTCAGGTTCAATTTCGAACCGGCTTCATCCATCAGGTCGATTGCCTTATCCGGCAGGAAGCGGTCCTGGATGTAGCGGTGCGACAATTTCGCACAAGCTTCAAGCGCTTCATCGGTATAGGCAACGTGATGGTAGTTTTCATACCGGTCTTTTAAGCCGCGCAAAATCATGACGGTTTCTTCAAGGGTCGGTTCATTGACTTGTACCGGTTGAAAACGCCGTTCAAGTGCGGCATCTTTTTCAATTTGCCGGTATTCTTTCAAAGTTGTCGCGCCGATCACCTGGATTTCGCCGCGGGCAAGCGCCGGTTTCAAAATGTTGCCAGCGTCCATCGAACCTTCTGCAGAACCTGCGCCGACAAGCAGGTGAATTTCGTCAATAAACAGAAGTACGTTTTTCCGTTGTTCGAGTTCGGCAATCAATTTTTTCATCCGTTCTTCAAATTGACCACGGATGCCCGTGTTTGCAACAAGTGAAGCTACATCGAGCAAGTAAACTTCTTTATGCCGCAGTTTTGCCGGAACTTGTTTTTCAACAATTTTTAAAGCGAGCCCTTCCGCAATGGCGGTTTTCCCGACGCCAGGTTCGCCGATTAACACCGGGTTGTTTTTATTGCGCCGGTTTAAAATTTCAATGACGCGGGCGATTTCTTCATCACGGCCTATGACAGGGTCGATTTGCCCGGCCCGTGCAGCGGCGGTCAGGTTGCGGCCGAACTGGTCAAGTAGTCCGTTGCCACCGCCTTGTGTTTGCGTTTGTACGGTTTGTTTCGCGCCGTTCGGCTGGAATCCGTTGGCATTCATTTGGTTAAAGAGGTCGTTGAATCCTCCGAATCCGAAGTTTCCAAATCCGTTATTCATAAACATGCCTCCCCAGTTGTTTTCGAATTTTGCACGTTCTTTTTGGTAGCAGGACTGGCATAGGTTCAATGTTTTTTGGTTTCCGTTCACATTTATATGCATTCCGATCGTCGCTTCGTTTTGATGGCATTTGTCACATAACATCAAACATTCCTCCTTTGATCGGTTTGATTTTGACTATCTTTGACTAATGAGATTGAAAAACAATCAAAGCGTTTTGATTTGCTTTGACCTTGATTGGGAATGAGTATAGCTCAAAATTTCACAAGATGCAAATCTTTTGCATGCACCTCTTTGATGCATTTTGGCCTTTCCAGCACAATGGCAAATTTGTCTTATGCTGAAAACAAGTAAATGACATCTGCGTATCACCTTTTGACTATCTTTGACCTTTCTGATATCAGTATACAACAGCGCGGTCCGAAAATCAAAAGATCTGCATTTGCCATTAACGCTTATCAGCCAATGGTGTTATCTTTTCTTTGACCAACTTTGATCTTTGCCTATAGTATAGGACAACTTTTTTTGCTTGTAAAGGGGTTTTTGACTTTTTTTGACCAATTTTTTACCGGCGGAAATGAACCGGCCGGGCTATTTTAAGAAAGCGGGACATAGGATAGTAACGGAGCTGACAGGTTGTCTTATTTTTTCTTAAAGGGGTGCAGGCGTTGAATAAGTGGGGCGGTGCTGTCCAAATCGCAGCCGTTTATATTGGAACGGTCATCGGAGCGGGGTTTGCAACAGGGAAAGAAATTACCGTTTTTTTTACACAGTTTGGGCTGTATGGATTGCTTACCATCTGCCTTTCAGGGTTTTTGTTTATTTTCTTTGGTACGAAAATGATGGAAAAAGCGATCGATTTGCATGCGGATTCCTATGAAACTTTAAACCGGTATTTATTTGGCAAAAAAGCGGCCGGTTTCGTGAATGTGATGATGATGGCCATGCTTTTCGGGGTTTGCGGCGTCATGCTGTCCGGTGCGGGTGCTGTTTTCGAGGAGCAGCTTCATATTGGGAGGGAAATAGGGATTTTATTGACGGTGCTTCTTGCCTTTCTTGTCATGTGTTTTGGCATCAAGGGGCTGCTTGGCGTCAACACATTTGTTGTGCCGTTGATGCTTTTGTTTAATTTTCTGCTTTTGTCGCAGTCCGTCCAGTCACCCGGTTTTTTTCAAGCGCTCATGGCCCGGCCGGAAAGTGTTGATATGCCCCGTGCGCTTCTCCGCGCCCTTTCCTATGCGGCTTTGAATTTGGCGCTCGCGCAGGCGGTGCTTGTCCCGGTTGCGGCGGAAGTGAAAGATAAGGAAGTCGTCCGTGCCGGCGGGATACTGGGCGGGCTGTTTTTAACGCTCATCCTGATTTCCAGCCATTTGTCACTGGTCACGCTGCCGGACGTTGCCCAAGTGGAGATTCCGATGGCGCATATTGTGAAAGCGAGTTTTCCGGGCATTTATTTTATTTATGTTCTGCTGATTTTCGGGGAAATTTTCACTTCTATTATCGGGGATGCCTACGGGCTTGAGCGGCAAATGCAAAAATATATCCCGATGAAAAGCGGTTTGCTGTACGGGTTGATTTTTTCCGCCATTCTGCTGATCAGCAGCTTGCATTACGGCCCGCTATTATCGGTTTTATATCCCTTGTTCGGCTATTTCAGCCTTGTTTTTATGATGGCACTCGGAATAAAGACGATTCGGGGGTGACCGGTAAGGCATTCAAAACAGCTTTGCGCGGTTGTTATGCATTTGTGGCGGGCAAATGCCGAAAAAAGCCGTCCCCCTGCTTAAAAAATCGGCAGGAAGACGACAAGCAGCAAATCAAAGGTAAGATGCGACAAAATTTGTGCAGACAGGCTCCGTTTTTTTGCATACAGCAGCCCCCAGAAAATCGAACCGGCAAAAGCGGCAATGACCATGATTTTTAATCCGCAGTAAAAATAAACGGATGCGTTCAATACGGCGGAAATCAAAATCGCATATTTCGCTTCCATCATTTTCATGAGCCGGGCCTGGACAAATGAACGCCAAAAAATTTCTTCTCCGGGGATGAGAATCAGGACAAGCGCTAAGTAATGCCAGAAGGATTCGGGCGAAAAACGCCTGTATGCGCGGGCGACTTCATTGTCAAGCCCGCCCGGCAAAAAACCGAGTACTGTATTGCCAATTCTGAAAATAATATAGAGGAGAAAACCCGAAAAGATGCCATACAACAGCAATTGAAGGTACGGAAGCTTTTCGTGTTTTTCTGATTTTCCAAGAAAAACCGTGTAACTGATCAAAAACAGCATTGCTCCGGAATATAAATACCAAAAAACGGAGGTATCCCGAAACGTAATATATAGCAGAAGGTGGGCGATCAAGATACTTCCGAGAAGCTTTGTATCCACCATGTTTTTTGCCACCGCCAATGCGCTCCTTTCTTAAGTTCGCAAACCGCCGGCAAAAAACCGGGAAGGGCCAAAAAAAGAGATCCGGCCCCGCAGTCCGGCCTTCGCGGCATTGGGTCAAACAAAAATACAGTGAATATTTTAGCAGAGAAATAGGGAAAAAGGTATCCGGGAAAATAATGTTAAAAAATTCACAATCATAGAAACGGCAGTAAAAAAACCGGCATGTGCCGGTTTCTTACTGCGCGGTAAGCGTTTGAATTAATGTAAAGCCGAGTGGATAACCTGATAGTTTTTATGATTGACCACTGTTTTTTCATCAAGCTCCAGTTCCTGATAGTTTTCCATATAGGTTAAATCCACGATGACCGAGTTCTCGTTCACCTTTTCGACAATTCCTTGAAGCCCATCTTTAAATTCAATAATGTCACCAATTTGTGCTTTTTTCATTGCGGTCCTCCCGTAAGAAAGTATTGTAACCAGTTTGCACTATTTTTCTGAAAAGTTCAAGGCGAAAGGAACAGAAAAATACAAATCGGGCCGGTTTTAAAAAATCGCGAAAGCAAACAAGTAGGCGGCAGGAAGAATGTGGTACAATACCGGGTGGGGTGGTCGTATGTTGGAAGAAGAAATCAGACAGGAAATCAACCGGCTTCGCAACAGGGAAATCGAAGAATTATTCGTCAGCCGTGAAGATTTTATGGACTTCCGGAAAGTGCTTATTGCCGAGGAAGACTTTAAACATTTTAAGGGCATTGCCTTGCGCGGCGGGAATGTCCGCTATATTTATTTGGACGAGCCGGAAATCTGACTGGGGCATGCATAATTTTGTGCATTTTTAAGCAAAATGAAGTCAACTCTGATGATTGTTTTATTTGGAAAGGCATGTTATTCTATTACGGGGATTTTGTTTTTCCCGCACTGTGCAATATTTGTCATTTTTTTGATCCGGCCGGGGACATGCGTGTTCCCGGTTTCGGGCGAGGCGTGTTTTTGGCACGGATGGGCCGCGCGGACTTTGAGGGAGCAGCCTGCTGAATAACCGGGGATGAACGGTGTTTGCAGGTACCCGGCATCGCTGCGGTTTTTTTCAACCCTCGTTTGCAAAATTTGTCATTTGTATGAAGATGGTTGATAAATATTGACGAAAAATGTACAGTGCATTATTTTTAGAACTATATTATAGAAAAGGAGTCGTTCTACCCATGGCTGAAAAACAATTTAAAGTAACAGCAGATACAGGAATCCACGCACGTCCTGCTACATTGCTCGTACAAACGGCAAGCAAATTCGATTCAGATATCCAATTGCAGTACAAGGATAAGAAAGTGAACCTGAAATCGATCATGGGGGTTATGTCCCTTGGAATCGGCAAAGGCGCCGACATTACCATTTCTGCAGAAGGCAACGATGCACAAGATGCATTGAACGCTTTAGCTGAATTAATGAAAAAAGAGGGTCTGGGCGAATAATGTCAACCATTTTAAAAGGTATAGCAGCATCCAACGGGATTGCCATCGCAAAAGCATATCGTCTGGTAGAACCGGATTTGTCTTTTGAAAAAAGGTCTATCCAGAATGTTTCGGATGAATTGAAACGCTTTGATACTGCTGTGTCTGAATCCAAGTCTGAACTGCAGGCGATCAGGGAGCATGCAATGAAGGCGCTGGGGGCGGACAAAGCAGCGATCTTTGATGCCCATTTGCTCGTTTTGGAAGATCCGGAACTGTTGACGCCGGTCCAGGACAAAATCAGGGATGACCAGGTCAATGCGGAATACGCATTGAAAGAAGTTGCGGATATGTTCGTGACCATGTTCGAACAAATGGACAACGAATATATGCGCGAACGTGCAGCGGACATCCGCGACGTGACAAAACGGATTCTGGCTCATCTGCTGAAAGTGGATATTCCGAATCCAAGCATGATCTCGGAAGAAGTCATTGTCATTGCTGAAGACTTGACCCCTTCTGATACGGCGCAGTTGAACCGCCAGTATGTAAAAGGTTTTGCAACAAATGTCGGCGGGCGTACGTCCCACTCTGCGATCATGGCGCGTTCTTTGGAAATTCCGGCAGTCGTCGGGACGAAAACGGCGATCCAGGATATCCAAAACGGCGACCTTGTCATCGTGGACGGCAGCAATGGCGATGTCCATGTGAATCCGACACCTGAAGTGGTCGATGAATACAAACAAAAGCAGGAACAATTTGAACGGCAAAAAGCCGAATGGGCGAAGCTGATCAATGAAAAATCCGTTTCGAAAGACGGCCATACGGTTGAACTGGTTGCCAATATCGGCACCCCGAACGATCTCGACGGCGTAATCCGGAACGGCGGGGAAGGCGTCGGCCTGTACCGTACAGAGTTCCTCTATATGGGCAGGGACGAGCTTCCGTCAGAAGAAGTGCAATTTGAAGCCTATAAAGCGGTGCTTGAAGGCTTAAAAGGCAAGCCGGTTGTGGTCCGTACGCTTGATATCGGCGGCGACAAAAAACTGCCGTACTTGCCGCTTCCGGAAGAAATGAACCCGTTCCTCGGCTTCCGTGCGATCCGCTTGTGCCTGGACAGACAGGATATTTTCCGCACCCAGCTGCGTGCATTGCTCCGCGCGAGCGCATACGGCAACCTGAAAATTATGTTCCCGATGATTTCCAATCTGGATGAATTCCGCAAAGCAAAAGCGATTCTTTTGGAAGAAAAAGAAAAGCTTATCCAGGAAGGCGTGCAGGTTGCAGATCATATCGAAGTCGGCATTATGGTTGAAATTCCTTCCACTGCCGTAATGGCTGATTTGTTTGCAAAAGAAGTTGATTTCTTCAGTGTCGGCACAAACGATCTGATCCAGTACACGATGGCTGCAGACCGTATGAACGAACACATTTCGTATTTGTACCAGCCGTATAACCCGGCCATTTTACGCCTTGTGAAACGCGTCATTGACGCGGCGCACAAAGAAGGCAAATGGGCCGGCATGTGCGGCGAAATGGCCGGAGACGAAATCGCTATTCCGATTCTGCTCGGCCTCGGCCTTGATGAATTTTCAATGAGCGCTTCTTCGATTTTAAGGGCCCGTTCCCAAATCAGGAACCTGAATAAGGCTGATATGGAAAAACTGGCAGAAGACGTTTTGAACCTCACAACGAACGAAGAAGTAAAAGAACACGTGAAAAAAGTTCTTTCAAAGGCATAAAAAAAATTTTTCAAAAACAGGTTTAGGGGCGAAGGAAGCGGGTATATGTAAACCATCCCAGCATTAAGGGTAGTATTATTGGTATCCAGTATTGTTACAATACCGGATGTATATCGTTTCTTTCTCATTTTTCCCCCTATTTTTGCCGAGTGGCTTTGCCATTCGGCTTTTTTTTGGATTGCGCTTTGGCGGAGCGCACATCAAAATGCCGGATATCCATTTTTAACGGAAAAATGGTGGGGAAGCCGGTTTGAAGCTTTATCGTGTATGGATGGGGAAAAATCGTTTATAATGAAGACAGGATTTTGTGAACATAAGATTTCGGGGAGGGATTTTGAATGGATTTAGGGTTGAAAGGAAAAGCCGCCCTTGTTGCCGCTTCCAGCCAGGGGCTTGGGAAAGCGGTAGCCAAACAACTTGTAATGGAAGGCGCGGATGTCCTCATTACAAGCCGGAATGAAGAAAAACTGCAGGCGGCAAAAGAAGAATTATCCGCTTACGGCACCGGAAAAGTAGCGTATATCCGGGCAGATATTACCCATCCGGAAGATATTCGCGCCATGGTACAAAAAGCACGGGATACATTCGGCAGACTGGATATACTGGTCAACAATGCAGGAGGACCGCCGGCCGGAAGTTTTGAAGATATGGCGGATGAAGACTGGCAAAAATCATTCGAACTGAATCTGCTTTCGTACATACGCATCATCAGGGAAGCATTGCCACTTTTAAAGAAAAACGGCGGCCGGATCATCAACATTGCCTCTTCATCCATTAAGGAGCCGATCCCGGGGCTGATTTTGTCGAATACGTTCCGGACGGGCATTGTGGGGCTTTCGAAAACGCTGGCGGAAGAATTTGCCCCGTACCAAATCCTTGTGAATACGGTCGGCCCGGGCAGAATTGCAACGGACCGGATCGTCCATCTTGACAAAGTGACAGCGGAGAAAACCGGAAAATCGATGGAAGAAGTCCAGGCAAAGGAACTGGAGTCGATTCCGCTCGGCAGATACGGCGAACCGGACGAATTCGGGAAGTTTGTTGCGTTTCTGGCTTCGGAAGCCAATTCCTATGTTACCGGAAGCAGCTTCCTGATCGACGGCGGAAAAGTCAAATCGATTTAATTTGCCAGGTTTAAAGCAGATCATGCGGGGTATAAAATAGAGGAAAGATTGTTTTCTTCCTTGTACCCCCATGTTTGCTTTTGGCCTGCTGTGATGCAGGCTTTTTTGTTTATTTGCGAAAAAGGGGGACCCAGGATGAAAAAGATCGGATTTATCGGGCTAGGCGTAATGGGCCGGAGCATGGCGCAAAATTTGCGGAATGCAGGATATCCGCTTTTTGTCTATAACCGGACAAAAGAAAAAGCGGAGCCACTTCTCAAAGCAGGAGCCGAATGGTGCAGCACGCCGGCAGAAACGGCTGCAAAATCAGATATCGTCATTACGATGGTCGGCTATCCGCACGATGTGGAAGAAGTGTATTTCGGGGAAAACGGGCTGCTTGGCGCGGCGAAAGAAGGAACGATCCTGATCGATATGACCACTTCCACGCCGACCCTTGCCAAAAAGATTGATGAAGCGGCTAAAGCGAAACAGGTGAAGGCGCTTGATGCACCGGTTTCCGGTGGCGATATCGGGGCGCAAAAAGGCAATTTGACGATTATGGTAGGCGGCGACGAATCGGTATTTGAAGAAGTAAAACCGGTTTTTTCCGTACTCGGGGAAAATATCGTGCTGCAGGGCGGCCCGGGATCCGGCCAGCATACCAAAATGTGCAACCAGATCGCCATTGCCTCCAATATGATCGGCGTGACAGAGTCGGTTGTGTATGCGAAAAAAGCAGGACTCGATCCGGAAAAAGTGCTCAAATCTATCAGCGCCGGGGCAGCCGGGAGCTGGTCAATGTCCAATCTTGTTCCGCGCATGCTTGCGGGCGATTATTCCCCGGGCTTTTTTATCAAGCATTTTATTAAAGACATGAAAATCGCCCTTGATGAAGCGGAAAAAATGGGGCTCAACCTGCCGGGGCTTGCGCTCAGCAAAAAATTATATGAAGAACTGGCCGCAAAAGGTGAAGAAAATAGCGGCACACAAGCATTGATTAAATATTGGTCCAAGTAAAGTTTGCCCGCCGGCATATGCCGGCGGGCTTATTTTTTATGCTGGCGGGATCATCCTGGCCGGGTCATATGCCCATGTTCCAGCAAATTTTGTTAACACGGGAAGCCGTTATGGTTTAACGCAGGCTTCTCTCTTTATGGCGAACGCGGCGCCAGCAAGCCAGCAAGGAATGAAAATATATTTCATTTTCAGCATAACACCCATTGCCCATGGAATGCGGTACCGGCGGAAAAATGAAAATCAGCCGGCGCATATTTCAGGATAGATTTGCAACAAACTTTTCCATGCGCGCAAGCCCTTTTTCAAGTTGATCCATGCTGCATGCGTAAGACATCCGGAACCAGCCTTCGCCGTACTTCGAAAAAGCGCTGCCCGGGACAACCGCGACTTTTTGCTGTTTTGCCAGATCGAGCGCAAAATCGAAAGAGGACCGCTTCAACGCTTCCGGCACCTTTGCGAATACGTAAAAAGCCCCGTCCGGTTTCACATACCCGATGCCGATCTCATCCAGCCTCCTGCATACATAGTCTCTCCGCTTTTCATATTCCTTTTTCATGGCGTGCGCGTCATCGATGCCGGCTGTCAGCGCTTCAAGCGCCGCCATCTGGGAAATAGAAGGCGCGCACGACACATTATATTGGTGGACTTTTAAAATATGCTTTGTGAGCCATTCCGGCGCAAACACGAAGCCGATCCGCCAGCCGGTCATCGAGTGGGACTTTGAGACGCCGTTAATGACGATGGTCTGCTCCGGCAAAAACGAAGCAATCGAGACGTGCTGCAGATTGTACGTTAGCTCGCTGTAAATTTCATCGGCCAGAATGAAAATATCACGGCCGCGGAGCAGGTCTGCAATTTCCTGCAATTCCGCCTTTTCGAGCGTAACCCCTGTCGGATTGGAAGGGTACGGCAAAATGATGCATTTCGTTTTTGCTGTGATAGCCTGGCGGATGAGATCCGCGGTTAGCTTAAACCGGTTTGCCCTTGTGTCCACGTGCACCGGAACGGCTCCCAACAGGCGGATGGCCGGTTCATACCCCGGGTAAACGGGCCCGGGCAGGATGACTTCGGAACCGGGTGTCAATACGGTTCTGAGCGTAATATCGATCGCCTCGCTGGCGCCGATCGTGACAATGACTTCCGTTTCCGGTTTATAAGACAGATTGTATTTCGTTTTTACAAATTGTGCTGCAGCCTTGCGTAAAGCAAGGTCGCCGGCATTGTGGGTATACGTTGTCTTATTTTCTTCAATGGCGCGGATCCCTGCTTGTTTGACATGTTCCGGCGTTTTAAAATCGGGCTGGCCGATTGTAAATGAGACCATGTCTTCGATTCCGGCAACCATGTTTGAAAACTTGCGGATGCCGGATATTTCAATCTCCCGCACATGCGGGTTCAGTAAATGTTCCAAAACCGGTTTCCTCCTCTTTCACGAATTGCTTTTCATTAAATATGTATGTCCTGTTCTTCTTCATCTTACCACGCTTGCACATTTGTGAAAAAGCAATCTTTTCCGTTTGCCCTTTTAGAGGTGAAACATTCTGGTCCATCTGCCGATATAATTCATGTGGGCAAATATTGAGAATCGGGCAGTCTGCAAAATGCTCCGCGCCGGATTTTCATACGTTTTAGAACGAGGGGGCAAAAAAAATGAGTCTAGAGCACGAGATTTTACTGGAAAGCGGCACAAACGAAGTTGAGATCGTAGAATTTTCTGTCGCACAAAATCATTACGGCATCAATGTCATTAAGGTGAAGGAAATTATCATGCCGGCTGCGGTTACCACCATTCCGCACGCCCATCCAAATATTGAAGGCATTATCCAGCTGCGCGGGGAAATACTGCCGGTTGTTAATTTGCGCAAAGTACTCGGGCATCCGCCGGAAACGGGCGAGGATGACAAATTTATCGTGACGGAGTTCAACCAGCAAAAAATTGTCTTTCATGTGGACAATGTTTCAAAAATCCACCGGTTCTCCTGGGATCAAATTGAAAAACCGTCCGGGATGTATGCGGGCACCGATACACAGGTGATCGGCGTGATCAAGAAAGAAGACATGATGATTTTGCTGCTTGATTTTGAAAAAATGATTGCGGAAATCAACCCGGAAGCCACGATCCGGGTGGAAGAAGTCAAAAAGCTTGGAAAGCGGGAGCGGAACAATAAACGGATTGTGATCGCGGAAGATTCCGGCCTGCTCAGGGAATTGCTCCGCGATACGCTACTTGAAGCCGGGTATGAACAAATTGCGTTTTTTGAAAACGGGAAAGAAGCATTCGAATATTTATCCGGGATTGCAGAAAGCGGAAAAGAGATTAAAAATGAAGTCCAGCTTGTGATTACGGACATTGAAATGCCGCAAATGGATGGACACCATTTAACGAAAAAAATAAAAGAAGATCCTGCATTAAAAGTGCTGCCGGTTATCATCTTTTCGTCGCTGATCACGGACGCATTGAGGCATAAAGGGGAAATGGTCGGCGCCGATGCCCAAATCAGTAAACCTGAAATCAACCAGCTTATCCTTGCGATGGACGAAAAAGTGCTGTAAACGCAGAAAAGCCCCCGGCTAATCGCGGAGGGCTTTCCTGTATGGTTGCGTATCGTGATTCATCTGGAAGGGGTCTTTTACCCGGTTTTGCAAACGGATTTTCCCGTTATTTGGTTTGCGCTTATTGCGGCTTAGAAAAAGGAGTCACCCAATTTTTTAAAAACCGGTTTGCAATTTTTTCTGCCGGTGCGGGGCTGCCCCGGATGCTGTTGTTTTTCCGTGAGCCCAGTATACTGCTCGAGCAACTGCTTAGCCTGGCTTAAAGGCATGCGGCATTTCGGGTTCCTTGTTTTATGGTCCAGGTATCCGAGATGGGGGAGGTTTTTAAAATCGTCTTTTGACGGCGGAATATGGAATGTATAATCACCGCACTTTACAAGCACATCAGACTGCTGCTGGCTGTACTTCGGATGCTCGGAAAAGTGTAGCCCGACTTTCAGTGCTTTCCCTTCCCGGATCATTTTCTCAAGCGCTTTTTTCTTTAAAAGGTAAAGAAATTTTGGATTGGTTGCGGTTTTCGCATGGCGATTGACCGTGAATACAGCATAAGAGAGGTTTTCGATTGTAGGTTGTAATGGAGCAGGTTTATGCGAATTCAAATAGAGAACTCCTTTCATTTTTAATCATATTATTTTTTAGTCAATTATACTACTTTTCGTTTATTTTGGAAAGAAAGCAACATGAAAATGTCCATTTTTTTACATACTTCTGCGGCCGTTTGTTTTATAATGGTTCAAGAGTGACGTGATCACAAGCTTGGGAGGAAACCAGTTCATGAAGCGATTGGTGCAGTTGAAATGGATTGTTGTTTTAGTATGGGCATTGATCAGCATTTTATTGGCATGGAAAGCGCCGGCAATGGAACCATTAGTCAGGGAAAAAGGCCAGATTAAGGTTCCGGAAGGTTATGCCTCGCAACGGGCGGCTGAAATCAAAAGCCGGCACCAGCAGACAGAAAACCACGGTACAAGCGTCATCATCGTGTTCCATGACCGGGTAAAAATATCCGGCCATGAGATGGGGCATATCCGGAGCACACTTGAACGGCTGGAAAAAAATAAAAAGCAATATGCGATTACGGGCTTAACAACCCATTTTCGCGAGCCGGCCCTTAAAAGTGAGCTTGTCTCCAAAGACGGAAAAACGGTGATGGCCATTGCCAGCATGGATCCGGGCAAGAAGTCTTTTAAAACAGTGCGCGCGGCTTTGCAGAAAGCGGTAAAAACGCCGGGCGTCGAGGTGATGATGACCGGCAACAGGCTGATCAATGAAGATGTCACGGACAGCTCACAGGCGGGCTTGAAAAAAACAGAAGCGATTACGATTGTTTTCATCCTGGCCGTCCTTGTGCTCGTGTACCGTTCAATCGTCGCGCCGCTCATCCCGCTATTAACGGTCGGGCTTTCTTATCTTGTCAGCCAGTTTATCGTTGCGATACTCGTCGACAAGCTTGATTTTCCGGTTTCAAATTTTACGCAAATTTTTCTCGTTGCTGTTTTGTTCGGGATTGGTACGGATTATTGTATTTTGCTGCTCAGCCGCTTTAAGGAAGAACTGGCGGATGGCAAAGAAACATTGCCGGCCATTCTTGCGACTTACCGTTCGGCCGGGAAAACGGTGCTGTTCAGCGGCATTGCCGTCCTGATCGGTTTTGCCTCGATCGGGCTTGCCAGTTTTAAGCTGTACCAATCCGCTTCTGCCGTTGCGGTCGGGGTAGCCGTTTTGCTGCTTGCCCTGTTTTCGATTGTGCCGTTTTTTATGGCTGTGTTAAAGAAAGGGCTGTTCTGGCCTGTGCGCGGGGACATTTCCCACCATGAAAGCAAAATTTGGGAACGGGCCGGCCTTTTTGCGCTGGCAAGGCCGTTTCTTTCCCTTGCGATTGTGGCGGTGATCATGGTTCCGCTATTGATCAGCTATAACGGAAAGCTGTCTTTCAATTCTCTCGATGAACTCGGGGACAACTACGATTCCGTAAAAGCGTTCAACATCATTGCCGAAAGTTTCGGCGCCGGGAAAGCAATGCCGGCCGAAGTCGTCCTCGAGAATGATGAGCCTGTTAAATCAAAAGACTATCTCGCTTTAATCGAGAAAATCAGCGCTGATCTGGATAAAGTCCCGCATGTTGCACAAATTCAAAGCGCGACAAGGCCGGACGGTTCGGTAATGAAAGAAATTTATGTCAAAAACCAGGCCAAAACATTGGGTGAAGGGCTGGAAAAAAGCCATAACGGCATTCAGAAAATCAAATCAGGATTAACGGGGGCATCCGGTTCCCTGGAAAACGCCAAATCAAAGTTTAAAGAAGCAACCGACGGGATCGGGGAGCTGGAGGCCGGTTCAGAGAAAATCTCAGCCGGCATGGGGAATCTGTCAAACTCGCTCAGCCGGATTGAAGAAGGCATCCAGAGCGGTTCGGCGGGCGCGGACGAACTGAAAAGCGGGGTAAAAAATGCCCAGCAGCAGGCAAAGGAACTGCAGTCCGGTTTTAACCAGCTGTATGGAAAATACCAGCTCGTCCAGTCTGGCATCCGCCAGTTTATCAGCCAAACGGACCAGTTGCCGGCTGATATTCCGAAGCAGGTCAGCTCCCTGCAAGCGGCTTACCAGGCGTTTTTAAAAGATAATCCGGAAGCAGCGAATGACCCGCAATTCCAAAAAGTGCAGCAGGCGATGAATGAGCTTGGGCTCGGCGCCGGTAATGACAATGATACCATTGTCAGCCTGTACAGCCAGATTGATGCCGTCACAGCAACATTGGAAAGCGTGGACGCAAAACTTTCAGCGATTTCAGCCGGGCTTGGCCGCTTTGCCGATGGGTTTACGCCGATCATCAACGGGCTTGATCAGCTTGAAACCGGTTTGAACCAGACCGCAGCAGGCCAAAACGAAGTGATCCGGAAAATCCCGGCACTGCAAAAGGGGCTTCAGGGGATCGCGGACGGCCAGGCACAGCTGAAAACCGGCCTCACGACGTTTGGAACCCATATGAATCAGCTTTCCGATGGTCTTGATAAAAGCGCAGCAGGACTCGGGAAAATCGAATCCGGGTTGTACGATGCCGGTTCTTATCTGAATGATTTGGCAGATGAAACAAGTATGGAACAGTCCGGCATTTATATTCCGGATGCCCTGCTTTCAAATGCGGATTATCAGAAAGCGCTGGGCCATTATATTTCGAAAGACGGAAAAATGGTGACTTTTCATCTGATATTAAATGAAAACCCGTACTCCAACAGGGCAATGGCTGATATTAGTCATATCAACCGGGCATTAAAAGACGCCGTAAAGGGGACAAAATTAGAAAATGCCCACATCGGGATCGGCGGCGTGTCAAGCATCAACCGCGATTTGGATAAGATGTCGAAAGCGGATTACACGCGTACCGTCACTTTTATGCTGATCGGGGTGGCCGCCGCGCTTTTGATTTTCTTGCGGTCGATCGTCATGCCGCTCTATTTGCTGGCGTCCCTTCTTATCACTTATTTTGCATCTGCCGGTTTAACGGAAATCATTTTTGTCCATCTGCTCGGCTATCCGGGTATCAGCTGGGCGGTGCCGTTCTTCGGTTTTGTCATTTTAATCGCGCTCGGTACCGACTATTCCATCTTTTTAATGGAACGGTTCAATGAATACCAGCATTTGCCTGCAGAAGAGGCGATTTTGCTTGCCATGAAAAAGATGGGGACCGTCATTCTTTCTGCAGCCATCATTCTTTCCGGCACTTTTGCGGCTATGATGCCGTCCGGCGTTTTATCATTGCTGCAAATCGCCACCCTGACACTTACCGGGCTTCTGTTTTATGCCTTGATCATGCTGCCCTTGTTTGTGCCGGTGCTTGTAAAAATGCTTGGGAAGGCAAATTGGTGGCCCTTTATCGCAAATCAGAAGTAAAAAAGGGGCAACAAGTGAGCGACGGGCGGATCACTACCGACGGAAAAAGACAAAAACCGGGAGTGGCGGGACCCGGCAAATGGATGGCCGGCCTAGAAGGAAAGCAACGGCCGCGGATTTCCCGGCCGCACTTTCCGCCCCGGTTTTTTGTATTTTAACTATGCTTTTCGTACATTTCTCTGTAAAATAGAAATATACTTTCACCTGAGTTTTTCAGCGTCAGCAAGCATTTTCTTGATCAGAAAAAGGATGATATTATGGACAAATCGAAAGCTGAAGGACAAACAAAGAAATTCCAGGAACTGCCAATCGATGTTTTTTTCAGCCGCGATTTTCTTTCCAAGCTTTCCGAGACGGTCAGTGTTTTGAAAGTGGAGAACGGGCCGGCGTTTAAGTTTGTTTATGTGAACAAAGAAGAGCAGATGGAAAAAACCGGAAAATTTCTACAGGATGTCCTCGAGGAAGAGGAAGCCGCCCGGTTTGAATATTTTTGCCAAACTGCGCTGGAAGATAACAAAGCTGTCGACTTCATCCATCATTCGGATGCAAGGCGCATCCTCCATACTTCTTTGGCCGGCATGAACGGCGGAGAGTGGGTGATTGCCATTACAAGGGATGTGACAGCACTGCTGGATGGCGAACGGATGCTTCCGGATGCACGTACATATCAGCTTGACCCTTTAACAGGCCTTTGGAACAGGCACGCTTTGCTGGATCGGTTGAACAGGAAAACGGCGGAAGCAAAAAAAGGCGCGCCCCATCCGGCTGTATTATATATCGATCTTGACCGTTTTAAATATTTTAACGATATTCTTGGCCAGCATGTCGGCGATGAAATTTTAAAACGGATAGCCATCCGCCTGAAGCAGCTTCCCTTTTCGGATTACGAAGTGTACCGCCAGGGCGGCGATGAGTTTATCGTGCTTACGGCCGGGTGCTCACGGGAAGAAGTGAAACAAATGGCGGAACAGATCCTGGCGCTCTTTTATGACCCGTTTAAAATTGAAGGGGAAGATTATTTTTTGACGCCGTCCGTTGGCATCAGCCTGTTTCCGGAAGACGGCGAAGACGGGGAAACGTTAATCAAACATGCGGACACGGCTCTTTTTAAAGTGAAGGAACGGGGGAAAGGGCATTTCCTTTTTTACAGCAAAAAAATGGATGCCGACTTCCATAATTATATTTTGATGGAAGCCCATCTCCGCCGCGCCATTGAAAAAAACGAGCTGGCCGTCCATTATCAGCCGCAAGTGCAGCTCGATACGGGCAAAATTAAAAGTTTTGAAGCCTTGTTGAGATGGCGCAACCCGAAATTCGGTAATGTCCCGCCTTTGAAGTTCATTCCGCTTGCAGAAGAAACAGGGCTGATCACTTCAATCGGCGCGTGGGTGATCGATCACGTATGCGCGCAAATTGCACAGTGGCGGCAAAAAGGGTGGGCCGGTTTCCGGGTCGCTGTGAATATATCCCCGAAGCAGTTTCTTGATCCCGGCCTGGCCGGACTTATCGGAAGAACGCTTGAAAAATACAAGCTGCCTGCGTCCGTGCTTGAAATTGAAATTACGGAAGGCGCAATGGAAGATAAAGGCCATATTTTAAAAGTGCTTAGTAGCCTGAAAGAAATGGGGCTGACGATATCGGTCGATGATTTCGGAACCGGGTATTCTTCTTTGAACTATCTTAAAAAATTTCCGGTTGACATTTTAAAAATTGACCAGTCTTTTGTCCGGGAACTGGAAAACAGCCAAAAAGATGCGGCCATTACAAAAACGATCATTCACCTTGCCCACCAGCTCGGGCTTGAAGTCGTCGCGGAAGGGGTCGAGGAACAAGGACAGGTGGAGTTTTTGCAATCGGCCCGCTGCCAGAAAGCACAAGGTTACTTCTTCAGCCGGCCTGTCCCCGCCGAAGAAGTGGAAAAGCAGCTGTTTGTGTAAAATCCGTCCGGTTAAATTGCAAAAACGTATTTTCTTTTCCCCTGACTAATGGTACATTGTATGGTATGGTATAGAAAAAAGAATTTCACCAAGACGGCTCTTTCTATCGTTTTCGGTGCCAGCCGGAATCCGGGCCGCATTTTTGGACACGGAAGGAGCGTTCAAAATGAGCGAAAGAATGGACATGATTTTTATCCCGGCTGAGGCTGGATATATTAAAGTTTACGTTTTCGGTTTTTTGCGTGACAGTGCCTGGGGGCAGGCGTATGCGGAATATAACGGCCTGACGGTTGTGGTAAAAGGCTATAACCGTAAGAAAACGATCATCCGGGCATTAACGAAGCTGCATGAGTCCTTATTAAAAATAAAAAAAGATTCTTAGTTTCATACGCCCTGGAAGCACTTGGGCCGGGGCACTGGGATCGTTTGCGACGGTATCCGGCAGCTTGCCGAATCCGTTGATTTTTTTATATATAATGAATGGCTGTTCATTCATGAAAGGGGAGAAGGTTGATGAAAGAAAAAGTTGTCATCGTAACAGGCGGTTCAAGCGGAATGGGGAAGGCAATGGCGGCCAAATTTGCGCAGTCAGAAGCAAAAGTGGTCATTACAGGAAGGGATGAGGAAAAATTAAAGGCAACAAAAGCGGAACTGCTCCGTTACCATTCTGATATTCTCACGGTGCAAATGGATGTCCGGAATCCGGAAGACGTCCAGCGAATGGTGGAAGAGACAGACAAAAAATTCGGACGCATTGATTTCCTTGTCAATAATGCCGCCGGAAATTTTATCTGCCCGGCGGAAAAATTATCGGTAAACGGCTGGAATGCGGTCATCAATATTGTCTTAAACGGGACATTCTATTGTTCACGGGCGGTTGGAAACTACTGGATAGAAAAAAAGATCAAAGGGAGCATCCTCAATATGGTCGCCACCTATGCCTGGGGGGCAGGAGCCGGCGTTGTCCATTCTGCAGCGGCAAAAGCGGGTGTGTTATCCTTAACACGTACGCTTGCGGTGGAATGGGGCAAAAAATACGGCATCCGCGTCAATGCGATCGCGCCCGGCCCGATTGAAAGAACAGGCGGTGCGGGCAAGCTGTGGGAATCGGAAGAAGCGGCAAAAAGGACATTAGACAGTGTCCCGCTCGGACGGCTCGGAACGCCGGAAGAAATTGCCGAACTTGCTTTTTTCCTGTTCTCGTCCCATGCTGCCTATATCAATGGAGAAGTGATTACAATGGACGGCGGCCAGTGGCTGAATCAGCATCCTTTTTAAACGGCCGCGAAAGGAGCGGATCATGCAGCAACTGAAAAAAGAACATTTTATCACCCATTTTTCAGCGGAAAACAAGCCGGCTTACAAAGTCCGGCTGAACGAAACGTTTGCCGTGGAGACGTTTGATTGCTACGGCGGAAAAATCACATTGGAAACCCAGCTTAGGACGGAAGTGGACATTCCCTTTATCAACCCGGCGACAGGCCCGATTGAGATTGAAGGGGTTAAAAAAGGCGACATCCTTTGTATCAACATTCAAAATATCGAGCTGGATGAAGCCGGTGTCATGGTGCTTTACCCTGGGATGGGGGTGCTCGGCGAGGATGTAAAAGAAACCGATACGCGCATCATCCGTGTGAAAGACGGTCACATCCAGTTTAACAGCCAGCTTCAATTTCCGGCTGCCCCGATGATCGGCGTTATCGGCGTTGCCCCGGAAAAAGGCGCGGTGCTTTGTGAAACACCCGGGGACCATGGCGGCAATATGGATACGAGATGGATCACAACGGGGTCGACATTGTACCTTCCCGTTTTCCATGATGGTGCCCTGCTTGCGCTCGGCGATCTTCACGCCGCAATGGGGGACGGGGAACTGGACGGTTCCGGCGTGGAGATTGGCGGAAAAGTCACCCTGCAATGCACGAAACTGGCCGGCGCGCCCGCTATCGGCATGCCGGCCGTTGAAACCGACCGCGCATGGTTTTTGATTTCATCGGCAGAAACCGTGGAAGCGGCGACGAAAAAAGGGATGCGAGCGGCTGCAAACAGGTTCCGGGCTGCTTTCGGGCTTGGGTTTAATGACGCCTACAGGCTGTTGAGTGCCACATGCTCCCTAGAAATCAGTCAGATTGTAAATCCGCTTGTGACGGTCAGAATAGCTGTGCCGAAAGCTGTTTTGCCCGATTTGTTCGCGCCGGGCCCTCTGCTTTAAAAGCAGGACACTGAAAAAGTATTCAAGAAACGGTGAGACACTCTGGATGAGCGGTGTCTCGCCGTTTTTATGTTTTCTTTTCAATTTTTTGGAGCGGCTTCTTTTAAAACAGGAGTTTTTTCTCCGGGACAAATCGCAAAAATGTTACAAGGTCTTCCCCGATTTCGGATAAAATAAGGACAGAAACGGCACAAAATGAAAAAATTTGCCGCCGCTCCCTTTTCTAAGCGAAGGTTTTACTGTAAAATTCGAATGGGACAGGTTATCATTTGTGTGAATAAAAGGGTGAATGCCGGCATCCAAAACCGGTACTCACGTTCGTTGAAAGGAGTCCATTATGTCTCAATTATTAGGTATTATCCAAAGACTGCAGGCGATGCAGGAAGCAAAAGATACAGGGGAAGTCCAGCAACGGCGTTTTGAAGTGAACGGCAAGGCGCTCTGCCAGGTGAAATTTTTCCCGCAGACCGGAACGTTTGAACTGGAAGTATTCGATGGGCAAAAACACGCCAGCAAGTACCAGTTTGACGATCTGGATATTGCTGCCATCGAAATTTTTGATATCGTCCAGGAAGGCTCTGACAGTTAAAAAATTTTTTCGCCCGGCACAAAGCCGGGCGTTTTTCTTTCGTCAACCAAGTCCTGTTTATGATAAAATAGTAGTGATCCATCATGCATCAACGGCAAACGAAATAAGCATCTCCTCTTGAAGGTTTTTGTACCTGAAAATACGGAAGAAAAGGAGATTTTTGCAAGATGATTTCATTGCAGAGCCAGGAATTTCTTGAACCGAAAATCATGGATTTTATGATCCCGTCTGAAAAAGTGGCCCATGTGCAGGTTGGGAACAGCCTGGAACATGCTTTGCTCGTGCTGACGAAAAGTGGGTATGCCGCTGTTCCGGTTTTGGACGCCAGCTACCGACTGCACGGCCTGATCAGTTCCGCGATGATCACCGATTCCATTTTGGGGTTGGAACGGATTGAGTTTGAAAAACTAGGCGAGATTAAGGTGGAACAGGTCATGAAGGCGGACATTCCACGGCTGAATGTGCATGACAATTTTGAAAAAGCGTTGCGCTGGCTTGTTGACCACAATTTTTTATGTGTTGAAGACGATGAAGGATTTTTTGCCGGCATTTTTACACGGCGTTCGCTTCTGAAGGAATTGAACCATCATATTCATAAATTGAATCATTTTTAGCGGTGGCACCGCGCAAATGGCTGCGCGGTCCTTTTTTCCATAAACCAAAGAAAACGGATTGGGGTTAACATGAATTTTTCGGAGTGTCAGTTACTGTCTGTTTTAGCACAGGAGTTAAATATGCGGAAGGCGGCTGAACGGCTGTTTGTGTCGCAGCCCGCCTTGTCGCAAAGGCTGCAGTCGATTGAAAAGCAGTGGGGAGCGCAATTGTTTCTCCGCACGCAAAAAGGGTTGATCATAACGCCTGAAGGGGAACTGGTCATCCAGCTCGCCAACGAAATGCTCGAAAGGGAAGAAAATGTGCGGGAAGCCATCCGCACGCTCGACTCAAAAGTGTACGGAACATTAAAAATCGCCTGCGCCACGATCGTCGGCCAAAACTGGCTGCCGAAAGTACTGAAAACATTCGTTGAAAAATATCCGGAGGCAAAAATCTCGCTTGTTACGGGCTGGAGCAGTGAAATTTTGCGGTCCATTTACGAAGATGAAGTCCATATCGGCATTGTCCGCGGCTTGAATGAATGGAAAAGTACGAAAATCCATTTGTTTGAAGATCCGCTCTTTCTTGTAGACCAGGAAATTGACACCCTTGAAAAGCTGCCGGCTGCCGACCGGCCGTTTATCCAGTTTAAAAGCGATTCGAATTATTATCAGGAAATGATGGACTGGTGGCACCGCGAGTTTCAAACTTCCCCGAAACAAACAATCGTAGTAGACCAGATCGAAACGTGCAAGCAAATGGTTTTTAACGGTATTGGCTATGCGATTTTGCCTGCGATCACGCTGGACGGGGCGGAAATCCGCCATCTGCACAAAATTCCGCTCGAAGGGGAAGGCGGGGAGCCGCTGAAACGCGACACATGGCTGCTCGGTTATGACGCCGCGTTTCAATTGAAGCAGGTCCGTGCTTTTGTAAAAGTGGTGCGTGAATTTATTGCGGCGCAGCCCCATATCCTTTAAAATGAAACATATGCGCAAATGATCACATTTACGTGCGAATCTGCTGTCAGGAGGCATACATATGGACATGATGGATGCAAATGAAATCATTTCATTCATAGCAAACAGCAAAAAATCAACACCTGTAAAAGTATATGTGAAAGGAAATGTCGAAGGCCTTGATTTCGGTGAATCAGCCCGTGTTTTTGCAGGCGGCGGCATGGCTGTCGTCTTTGGTGAATGGGAAGAGATTTCGGCCGTGCTGGAAGCAAACCGTGGCAAAATCGCGGATTATGTTGTGGAAAATGACCGCCGCAACTCGGCCATTCCGCTTCTCGATTTAAAAGGAATCAACGCCCGCATTGAACCTGGCGTCACGATCCGTGACCGTGTGGAAATCGGCAATAACGCCGTCATTATGATGGGGGCCGTAATCAATATTGGCGCCGTCATTGGAGAAGGCACGATGATCGACATGAACGCCGTTTTAGGCGGCCGTGCAACAGTCGGGAAAAACTGCCATATCGGAGCGGGCACCGTGCTTGCCGGGGTCATTGAACCGCCTTCTGCGAACCCGGTTGTCATTGAGGATGATGTATTAATCGGGGCGAATGCTGTGATTCTGGAAGGCGTACGCGTCGGAAAAGGGGCGGTTGTGGCAGCTGGTGCGGTCGTCACGCAAGATGTGCCGCCACATACCGTTGTTGCGGGCATTCCGGCAAAAGTGATCAAAGAAATTGACGAAAAAACAAAATCCAAAACCGAAATCATGAAAGACCTCAGAAATTTGTAAGCCGGGGACGGGTGCCAAAAAAACGGTGCCCGGCCTTTTTTGCCATACCGGAAAGGAAGGACTGGATATGGAAACGAATTTGATTGCCATCAGGCGGGATCTGCACCGGATTCCCGAACTCGGATACAAGGAGCATAAAACACAGCGGTACATCCTTGATTTTATTTCGCGTTTGCCAAAAGGCCATCTTGAAGTGAAAACATGGAAAACCGGGGTGCTTGTAAAAGTAAAGGGGACCTGCCCCGAAAAAAAGATTGGTTACCGGACGGATATAGACGGCCTGCCGATCAAAGAAGAGACAGGGTTCCCGTTTCAATCGGAACACGAAGGAAACATGCATGCGTGCGGTCACGATTTTCATATGACGATTGCACTCGGGATTTTATCGCATTTTGCAAGCCGGCCCGTTAAGGATGATCTGATCTTTATTTTTCAGCCGGCAGAAGAAGGGCCTGGCGGGGCGAAAGCGATGCTGGAAGAAGTGCTGCACGATGAATGGCAGCCGGACCTTGTGATGGCACTCCATGTTGCGCCGGAATACCCGGCTGGTACGGTGGCGGTAAAAAAAGGGCTGCTGTTTGCCAATACATCTGAACTGTATATTGACCTGGAAGGAAAGGGCGGGCATGCGGCCTATCCGCAGCATACAAAGGATATGGTGGTGGCGGCGGCCCATCTGGTGACCCAGCTCCAGTCTATTATCTCACGCAATATCGACCCGCTCGACAGCGCAGTGGTGACCATCGGGAAAATCACCGGCGGCACGGTTCAAAATGCAATCGCGGAACATGCACGCCTTGAAGGGACGATCCGCACGTTATCGAGCGAAGCGATGGAAAAAGTGAAGCACAGGATTGAAGCACTCACAAACGGGCTTTCGGCCGGTTTTGAGTGCCGGGCGGAAATTGATTACGGCTGTAATTATTACCAGGTGTTCAATCATCCGGAAGAGACCGCCCGCTTTATGGATTTTGTCCGAAGCTACGAGGGGGCGCACCTGCATGAATGCAGGGAGGCTTTAACAGGGGAGGATTTCGGTTATATGTTGAAAGAAATCCCCGGCTTTATGTTCTGGCTCGGTGTCGGGTCACCATACGGGCTGCACCATGCCAAATTTGCGCCGGACGAACGAGCGCTCGAGACAGCTGCCGATTTGATGATAGCCTATATTTTATCGTTGCAATAAAAAAGAAGGGGATTTCCCCTTCTTTTTTATTACGGCGTTATTCTTCTTTTTTGGAAAGGCAATGGTCGCATTCCAGCATGTATGATTCTGCTTGTTCTTCAATCGGCTGACCGCATTCAGGGCATTGTTTCGCAGGCAATGTTTTAAAAAATTCAACTGGGCTCATCATCATTTTTCATCCATCTCCTTTTTCGTGTTTGGATTTTTAGGTTGTTATAAAACCATTCAATGATGCTGCGACAGCCGGGCCCGGGCTGGTGTCAGCAAAAGCATGTTTTATAACAACAAATCATTTATCCTTCTGTTATAATACAGTATATACCCTGAAATTTGTTTTGTACAGTACTTTTTGCAAAAAAAAATAAAAAATTCTTTTCAAGCGGATGGATAAAATTGGAAACGTTTCCTCTGCAAAACGCCGGCCGGATCGGGTACACCGGTTTGGCGCGCCTTTTTCAAACAGACATACAAAAAAGCACTATGCTAACGGGGAGGACACTGAAAAAATGTGTTTTAAATTTATTTATACAATGCAAAAAAACGGCGAGACACGATGAATGGTGGTGTCTCGCCGTTTTTCGTTTTCTTTTGGACTTTTCAAGTGGGCTTCCTGACGGGATCCCCTTTTTTTAAACTTCCATAATAATCGGCATAATCATCGGCCGGCGTTTCGTTTTTTCGTATAAAAACGGCGCCAGCGTATCCGTAATTTCATTTTTGATTTCGGCCCATTGCGTCGTTTTCCGTTCCATCACTTTATTCAAGTGCTTTGTGATGATCGTTTGCGCTTCGTTGATCAAATCGCCGGATTCACGCATGTACACAAAGCCCCTTGAAATAATGTCAGGGCCGGATGCAATTTTAAACTCGTTCATATTGATGGCCACAACGACAATGACGAGCCCTTCTTCAGAAAGGATGCGGCGGTCGCGCAAAACAATATTGCCGATATCGCCAATGCCGCTCCCGTCAATATAGACAGAGCCGGATGGGATTTTGCCAGCAACTTCTGCGGTGTCATGACCGAGCGCCAGCACTTCCCCGTTATCCATGATAAAGCAGTTTTCTTCCGGGACGCCACAGTCGTTGGCAAGCTTGGCATGCATCCTGAGCATCCGGTATTCACCGTGGATTGGCATAAAATATTTCGGTTTGATCAGCCGCAGCATCAATTTCTGTTCTTCCTGACCGCCATGGCCTGATGTGTGCACATTGTTCAAAGACCCGCTGATCACATCGGCGCCGGCGCGGTACAGCAAATTAATCGTCCGGTTGATGCTCGTCGTATTACCCGGAATCGGGGAGGAAGAAAAAACGACGGTGTCGCCCGGTTGGATCTGGATCTGCCGGTGCGTGCCATTTGCAATTCTGGACAGAGCCGCCATCGGTTCGCCCTGGGTACCGGTACAAAGAATGGTAACCCGGTTGGCCGGCAGACGGTTCAATTGTTGTGTGTCAATAAACGTATCTTTCGGGGCACGGATATAGCCGAGATCACGGCCGATTTCAATCGCCGCTTCCATACTACGCCCGAACACGGCAATTTTCCGACCCGCCAAAACAGCCGCTTCCGTCATCTGCTGCAGGCGGTGGATATTGGAGGCAAAGGTTGCAAAAATAATCCGTCCGTCTACTTTCCGGAAAATATCCTGAATGCTTTCCCCGACACGTCGTTCAGACATCGTAAAATGCGGCACTTCGCTGTTTGTGCTGTCGGACAAAAGGCAAAGCACGCCTTCTTTTCCGATTTCGGCCATTTTCGTTAAGTTGGCCGGCTCACCCACTGGTGTAAAGTCAAACTTAAAGTCGCCGGTGTGCACGATATTGCCCGGCGGCGTTTTGACGACGATGCCGTAAGAATCCGGAATGCTGTGCGTCGTCCGGAAAAACGTAACAGATGTTTTCCGGAATTTAATCACATCGTCTTCTTTAATTTCAATCAGCTTTGTCTGCCGGAGAAGGCCGTGCTCTTCCAGCTTGTTCCGGATAAGGCCGAGTGCAAGCTTCCCGCCGTAAATCGGGACATTGATCTGGCGCAGCAAATACGGAATGCCGCCGATATGGTCTTCATGCCCGTGCGTAATAAACAGGCCCTTAATTTTGTCCGCGTTTTTCACGAGGTAGGTATAATCCGGGATGACATAGTCGATTCCGAGCAGTTCATCTTCCGGAAATTTGATGCCTGCATCAATTAAAATGATTTCATCTTGAAATTGTACGCCATAAGTATTTTTTCCGATTTCGCCTAATCCGCCGAGGGCGAAAACCGCTGTCTGGTCATTTTTAACAAATTTCATACAGTTACTCCGTTAATTTAAAATTTTCCTGCTGCTTTTCGTATTCAAGATATTTTCCCTCAAGCAGCTGAATGTATTCAATGTTGATTCGGCGGTCTTTCAACTTTTGGCGTACTTCCCTTTCCGATCCGGCTTCAATATAGAACGTCTTCGTGTTTTCCCGGACAGGAATCTCTTCAGGATTTTCCTGGTAATACACTTTGTAAATCATGATTAATCTCTCCTTGCTCCGTTTTCAATGTAACTTTTTCTATTATATATAAATCATGGTACATATCACAACTTTTTCATGGCCTTTTTTTCATAAAGAAAAGAATAATCCCTCTGGAAAAGAGGGATTCAAAAGTTCAGGCGATTAACTTTTTGCGCAGCATATCTTTCCACTGTTTTAAAAGCTTCTTCCTCAGCTTTTTTAACATTGTGGATCAACTCCCTACTTCTATTGTAATATTTATTTGGATATTGTAAAGGCGTGCGGCTCATCTTGTCCTTTATTATATGTAGGGAAAATGCGGAACCATCACGCCAAAATATGACAATTTCCGGCATGCCGGGAAAGATTGCTGCAAAAAATGGCAGCGTTTGCAACAACGTTTCGGGCCCGCGGAACCGGTTTTCCTGAAAACCTTCTCTCGCAACGTTTCCGCTTTTATAGTACAGTTTAAATTGCATATTGATACAGTTTTCCCGGGGAGAATGATTCGGTATATTAAAAAAATATCGGATAGAAAAAGCGTTTATAATTGACGCTTTTTTATTTTTCATGTACTCTATATATGTTGAATATAGTGTTGTATTAGTCACATCCGCTTTTTTATTGATACAGCGCTTTTTTGGCAGGCCAAAAATGATTGCGGTTACTTGAAAGAATTGTCGGTTTCTGCAGTAAACACACATTTTTTAAAATCGGCGAAATTGTATATCCATATATGCGGATAAAGAAAGGATTGGTGAACGGGATGGCTTCACGCACAAACCTTGATGAAGTAAAGACGCTTCATGATATTGAAGAAAAGTTTGAAACAGTCCAAATCTTAAATGAAGAAGGGAAAATTGTAAACGATTCCCTCATGCCGGATTTAACGGATGAACAGCTTCAGGAAATGATGCGGAGAATGGTGTATACGCGCATTCTTGATCAGCGGTCCATTTCCTTGAACCGCCAAGGCCGCCTCGGGTTTTACGCGCCGACTGCCGGCCAGGAAGCTTCCCAAATTGCTTCCCATTTTGCACTTGAAAAAGAGGACTTCATTCTCCCGGGATACCGCGATGTGCCGCAGCTGATCTGGCATGGCCTTCCGCTTGAACAGGCATTTTTATGGTCGCGTGGACATGTGGACGGGATGAAGGGCATTGAAAAATTGAACATTCTCCCGCCGCAAATCATTATCGGCGCTCAGTATGTGCAGACTGCCGGCGTTGCGCTCGGCATTAAAAAACGCGGCAAAAAGGCCGTTGCCGTGACATATACAGGGGACGGCGGCAGTTCACAAGGGGACTTTTACGAAGGCATCAACTTTGCGGGTGCTTTTAAAGCCCCAGCTGTTTTTATTGTTCAAAACAACCAGTTCGCGATTTCAACGCCGCGTTCCGTGCAAACTGCGGCCAAAACACTGGCGCAAAAAGCGGTGGCTGCAGGCATCCCGGGCATTGTAGTGGACGGCATGGACCCGTTTAGTGTATATGCGGCGGTAAAACGCGCGCGCGAACGGGCGCTCGCCGGAGAAGGTCCTTCTCTGATTGAAACGATCTGCTACCGTTTCGGCCCGCATACGATGAGCGGGGACGACCCGACGCGTTATCGTACGGAAGACCTTGACAATGAATGGGCGAAAAAAGATCCGCTTGTCCGTTTCCGCAAGTTCCTCGAACAGAAAAACCTGTGGAGCGAAGAGCAGGAAAATGAAACGATCGAACAGGCGAAAGAAGATATTAAAGCTGCCATTAAGAAAGCGGACAGCGCACCTAAACAGAAAGTGACGGATCTGATCTCCGTGATGTACGAAGAACTTCCGCAAACTTTAAAGGAACAATACGAATTTTACCAAGCAAAGGAGTCGAAATAAGCCATGGCCCAACTAACGATGATACAGGCAATTACGGATGCGCTCAGGACCGAGTTGAAAAATGATGAAAATGTTTTGGTATTCGGTGAAGACGTCGGCGTAAACGGCGGCGTCTTCCGGGCAACGGAAGGGCTGCAAAAAGAGTTCGGCAAAGACCGCGTCATCGATACGCCGCTCGCCGAATCCGGCATCAACGGGCTTGCCATCGGGCTTGCGCTCCAAGGGTTCCGGCCGGTTCCTGAAATCCAGTTTTTCGGCTTTGTTTTTGAAACGATGGACTCGATCCACGGCCAGATGGCGAGATACCGGTTCCGCACCGGCGGGGATTTGAAAATGCCGATTACGATCCGCGCTCCTTTCGGCGGAGGCGTGCATACGCCGGAAATGCATGCGGACAGCCTCGAAGGACTCATGGCGCAAACACCGGGCATTAAAGTTGTAATTCCGTCCACGCCTTATGATGCGAAAGGGTTGCTTATCTCCGCGATCCGGGACAATGACCCGGTCGTTTTTCTCGAACATATGAAACTGTACCGTTCTTTCCGGGAAGAAGTGCCGGAAGAAGAATATACGATTCCGCTCGGAAAAGCCGATGTAAAACGGGAAGGAAAAGATATTTCGATTATCGCTTACGGCGCAATGGTCCATGAATCATTGAAAGCAGCGGATGAACTTGAAAAAGAAGGGTACTCCGCAGAAGTGGTTGATCTCCGTACAGTCAGCCCGCTTGATGTAGAAACGATTGTGGCGTCTGTGGAAAAAACAAACCGCGCCATTGTCGTCCAGGAAGCACAGCGCCAGGCTGGTGTTGCGGCAAACGTCGTTGCGGAAATCAACGAACGCGCGATTTTGAGCCTGGAAGCACCAGTATTGCGCGTAACAGCGCCGGATACCGTTTATCCGTTCTCGCAGGCGGAAGGCGTTTGGATTCCGACCTATAAAGATATTTTGGAAAAAGCAAAAGAGACATTGACATTCTAAACCGGTTTTTGCCGTAAACGGGTGATGGCGGCGCGTTGAACCGAGATACATTCCAATCAAGTTTTTTGCTGCACCTTGATGGGGGCGCATTTTGAAAAAAGGAGCGTGAACACCTTGTCATTTGAATTCAGGCTGCCGGATATCGGCGAAGGGATCCACGAAGGCGAGATTGTAAAATGGTTTATTAAACCGGGCGATAAAGTTTCGGAAGATGATGTGCTTTGTGAAGTGCAAAATGACAAATCGGTTGTCGAAATTCCGTCCCCTGTGGAAGGGACTGTTGAAGACATTCTTGTTGAAGAAGGGAGCGTCGCAGTTGTCGGCGACGTCCTTGTAAAATTCGATGCGCCCGGATATGAAAATCTTAAATTTAAAGGGGATCATGGGCAAGATCAGAAAGAAGAGGCGGCAGAAAGTGCAAAACCGGAACCGGCCAAACCGGAACCGGCAAAACAGGAAACAGCTGAAACTGCCAAGCCTGCTGAAAAAGAAGCAGAACATGGCTCCGAATCCGCGGATCGCCGCGTGATCGCAATGCCATCCGTACGGAAATATGCCCGGGAAAAAGGCGTCGATATCCAGCTTGTGTCCGGAACCGGAAAAAACGGCCGCGTGCTCCGCGAAGATATCGATGCGTATGTGAACGGGCCGCAGCAGCCGGAAGCGGAAACCGGCAAAACCGAAGCACAGGCACCTGCTTCCCAGAATGCTATTCCTGAAGGGGAATTCCCTGAAACACGTGAACCGATGAGCGGCATCCGCAAAGTGATTGCAAAAGCGATGGTCAACTCGAAACAAACCGCGCCGCATGTTACGCTGATGGATGATGTCGATGTGACGGCACTGGTCGCGCACCGGAAAAAATTCAAAGAGATCGCGGCAGAAAAAGGCATCAAACTGACTTTCCTGCCGTATGTCGTAAAAGCGCTCGTCAGCACGCTGCGGGAATACCCGGTTTTAAATAGTTCGATTGATGATGAAACGAATGAAATCATCCATAAGCATTATTACAATATCGGGATTGCCGCTGATACGGAGCGCGGCTTGCTTGTGCCGGTCGTCAAACACGCCGACCGCAAACCGGTATTTGCGGTTTCCAAAGAAATTAATGAACTGGCTGAAAAAGCAAGAGATGGAAAGCTTGCCCCGAACGAAATGAAAGGCGCTTCCATTACGATTTCCAATATCGGTTCCGCCGGCGGGCAATGGTTTACACCGGTTATCAACCGTCCGGAAGTGGCCATTTTAGGAATCGGCCGGATTGCAGAAAAGCCGGTCGTTAAAAACGGTGAAATTGTTGCAGCGCCTGTACTGGCGTTGTCGCTCAGTTTTGACCACCGTATCATCGATGGTGCCACCGCACAAAATGCGTTAAATCATATCAAACGTTTGTTGCATGATCCAGAACTTTTATTAATGGAGGCGTAATCTGATGGTTGTAGGAGATTTTCCAATTGAAACCGACACAATTGTAATCGGCGCAGGGCCTGGCGGATATGTCGCGGCCATCCGGGCAGCCCAGCTCGGCCAAAAAGTGACGATCGTTGAAAAGCAGTTTATCGGCGGGGTTTGCTTAAATGTAGGATGCATTCCTTCAAAAGCGCTCATTTCGGCGGCGCACCGCTATGAATACGCAACGGAATCCGAGGCGCTCGGCATTGCCGTTGAAAATGCAAAAATTGATTTTGGGAAAGTGCAGGAATGGAAATCCGGCGTCGTGAAAAAACTGACCGGAGGCGTAGAAAGCCTGTTAAAAGGCAACAAAATTGACATCGTCCGCGGGGAAGCCTATTTTGTCGATGACCATACGCTTCGTGTAATGGACGAGAAATCAGCGCAAACCTATACATTTAAAAATGCGATTCTCGCAACCGGTTCGCGACCGATTGAAATCCCTTCCTTCAAATTTTCAGAACGCGTCATTGATTCAACCGGCGCGCTGAGTTTGAAGGAAATTCCGGAAAAACTCGTCATTATCGGCGGCGGCGTCATCGGAATGGAACTCGGGACAGCCTATGCAAAATTCGGGACGAAAGTAACGATTTTGGAAGGGGCAAAAGACATTATCGGCGGCGCGTTTGAAAAACAAATGACTTCCCTCGTTGTCCGCAAGCTGAAAAAACGGGGTGTCGAAATTATCACGGAAGCGATGGCAAAAGGCGTGGAAGAGAAGGAAAACGGCGTAGTTGTCACGTATGAAGCAAAAGGCCAGGAACAAAAAGTGGAAGGCGATTATGTGCTGGTTACGGTCGGGCGCCGTCCAAACACAGATGAACTCGGCCTTGAACAGTTGAATTTAAAGATGACAGACAGGGGCATTATCGAAGTGGATAAACAGTGCCGGACAAGCGTGCCGAATATTTATGCCATCGGCGATATTGTCCCGGGCCCGCAGCTTGCCCACAAAGCCTCCTATGAAGGGAAGATTGCGGCCGAAGCCATTTCCGGGCAGCCGGCCGAAGTGGATTACCTCGGCATTCCGGTCATTGTCTTTTCTGATCCGGAACTTGCAACGGTCGGCTATACAGAACAGCAGGCAAAAGAAGAGGGCATTGATTATGCAGTCGGCAAATTTCCGTACGGCGCGAACGGGCGGGCACTTGCCCTTGAAGCCGGCGAAGGTTTCGTCAAACTGATTACACGCAAAGAAGACGGGCTGTTGATCGGTGGCCAAATCGTCGGGATCAGCGCTTCCGATATTATTTCGGAAATCGGCCTCGCAATCGAGGCGGGCATGACAGCGGAAGATATCGCGCTGACGATCCATGCCCACCCGACATTAGGGGAAATTACGATGGAAGCGGCCGAAGCGGCACTCGGCACCCCAGTCCATATTTTAAAATAATGATTCAAAGGCTTCACACCGGGAAGGCTGCCCCGGCGTGAAGCCTTTTTCCGTTTAAAGGCGCCGCTATAAGGCTATAACAGTAACAACTGCATAGGGGACAGATTTTTTCGTGCTGGCAGGCAAGGTTATAACAACGAAACTGCGTGCATATTTTGAATTATGATGAAAGGTGCAGGTGGGACAATGAAATGTACGGTGGCATTTTTATTCCAGATCATGATATGGAGCGGTTTTAAACTGGCAGAGTGGTTGTCCGATCACGATCCAGCTATTTTTACCGCCGCCCTGTTCATTATTTTTTTATTCATTGCCTTTGCCCTGGCAAAATCAATTGTGCATTCGCTCCGGGCTGCATCTGTGGTAACGGTGCTGAGTCTCGCTGTATACGGGCTTGTGGAAGTGTCATTTTCAAAACTGATTTTCTAAAACAACCGCAAAATGATTACGCTTTCAATTGTATAACATAATTTAAAATATGTTATACAAAATCCTTGATTTTTTCTCCAGTATGACATATTATAATATTACAAGCGATTACAAAAAGCGCAAAGGGGAGGAAAATCGGATGGGAATCATTGTTTGCCAATCATGCGATGCCACGATTGACCACGTTGAGGAAGAAAAAGTATCCGTGCTTTACTCAACGTGTGACCAATGTAAACACGAAGAAGAATAGTCCTGAACTGTAGCACTTGATTTTTCCAATGCATGCGTCCATTTTCTCTCGGCCGGCTTGTTGCCCGGCTTTTTTTGCGTTAGGGAACAAAAAAGCAGGTGGGAAGGCCCCAGCCTGCTTTTTCAAACTTATTGAATGGCATGATGTTCTTTAATGACGCGGATCGTTTGCAATGTTTCGTCTTCAGGCCCCTGTACGGGAAGGCCGGCTTCGATGTTTTTCCGGATATAAGCAATGTTTTCTTCCGTAATAATTTCTCCCGGGATAAAAATCGGAATGCCCGGCGGATAGACCATGACAAACTCGGCAATGATCCTGCCGGCAGAACCGGAAAGCGGAATGGATTCCGTCTCGGCATAAAAGGCATCACGCGGCGAGAGGGCAAGCGATGGAATTTCGGGAAGCATCACTTTCACTCCTATCTTGCCGGACAAATGCGAGAACGTGTCGGACAAGCTGTGTAAAGCCTCAACGAGCAAATCCAGTTCCGTTTCCGTATCCCCGGGCGTCACAATGCAAAGAATATTGTACAAATCAGAGAGTTCCACTTCTATATGGTAGGTTTCACGCAGCCATTTTTCCGCATCATGGCCGGTGATCCCCAAATCTTTTACAGAGATGATCAACTTTGCCGGATCGTAATCATATGTTGCTTTCGTTTGGAGGATCTCGCTTCCGGCGCAATACAAATGATCGATTTCGTTTATACGCTCCCGTGTTTTTTGCGCAAGGCGGGTTGTTTCCTTGATGATCGTACTTCCCTCGGTTGCAAGCCTTTTTCGGGCGACATCGAGCGAAGCCAGTAAAATGTAGGAAGTGGACGTGGTCGTCAGCATGCTGAAAATGCTTTGGACACGTTTTTTCGATACAAGCCCTTCCTTCAGATTCAAGATCGAACTTTGCGTCAGCGAGCCGCCAAGCTTGTGGACGCTCGTTGCGGCCATATCGGCGCCGGCCTGCATGGCGGAAACTGGCAGTTCATCGTCAAAATGAATATGGACACCGTGTGCCTCGTCCACCAGTACCGGGACATGGCAGGCATGGGATATATCCACAATGCTATTCAAATCAGCGGAAATGCCGTAATAGGTCGGATTAATGACCAGAACGGCTTTCGCATCGGGATGCTGCTTGAGCGCTTTGGAAACGGACGCCGGGGTAATGCCGTGTGAGATGCCAAGCAAAGGATCCACTTCCGGGTGGATAAAAACGGGCACGGCGCCGGAAAACACAATCGCAGACATCACCGATTTATGGACATTGCGTGGCACAATAATTTTATCGCCCGGCCCGCAGACGCTCATCACCATGGCCATAATCGCGCCGCTCGTCCCTTGTACGGAAAAAAACGTGGCATCCGCACCGAATGCTTCCGCCGCAAGCTTCTGCGCCTCCTCAATCATGCCATGGGGCTGGTGAAGATCATCGAGCGGCTCGATATTAATTAAATCCAGTTTTAATACATTGTCGCCGATGAATTTGCGAAAATCAGGATCCATCCCGCGCCCGGTTTTATGGCCGGGAATATGGAATTGGACGGGATTTCGTTCAATATGCCGGAGAAGCCCGGTGTATAACGGCGTGTGATATTGTGACAATCATTCCACCTCTTTATCTCATTGCTTGCTTTTGAAGAAAAACAAGATGAATTATAGCATTCCGGACACAGTTTTTAAATAGTTTTTCTTTGCACAGGGAAAAAAAGCCGGATGCGGGCAATGGAAAAAGATAAAGCGCATAAAGCATGGAGAAATGAGGGGAAGCTAGACGGTGAATGTACAAGGCGGGGAGCCATGGGAAACCAAACGGATGGTAGCCCTTGTATTCCGGCAGATGGCGGCATCATTGGCCAGGCGGAAGCGATTCAGGTAAAATAGAACGGGTATACAGAAGAAAAGCGAGGTGGTTTGGATGGAATATCCATATCCGATTTCAGCTGACTGGTCGACACAGGAAGTCATCGACGCCGTTCAATTTTTCGAAGCGGTGGAAGAAGCATATGAAAAAGGGGTCAACCGGGATGTGCTGCTTGCCAGGTACCGCCGTTTTAAAGAAATCGTCCCCGGGAAGGCGGATGAGCGGAATATATGCAATGAATTTGAAGAGGCGAGCGGTTATTCCCCGTACCGGGCCATCAAGAAAATGAAGGAAGAGCAGGGACCGGTCATTAAAATGGATAAAAACGGATCGCGCGATTAGCGGCACGGAAAGAAAGCAGCATCACCCGCTGATGCTGCTTTTAAATTGTCTGCAAATTACGAATCGGCACAGGAGAAAAAGCGCACCGTGTTCCGGCGCGCTTTTTTCCACTCTGCATGCTGTTTAGGCCATTTTGTAGATGGGTAATACATGTACAAAGACGTCCTCGATCGTTTTGGCCAGTTCATCCGGGGACATGCCGGCTGCTTCTTCCCGCGGGATCTCAAGCCCGCAAAGCATTTCGGCTTTTTTAACAACCTGCATCCGTCTGAAAAACGTGTTTAAAGTATGGGGATTCATACGGTCAGTGCGGATGCCACCCGGTTTTGTATGATCATCCGACCAAATGTAATGGCCGGGTATATTTTCTAAAATCGGATCAATTTTCTTTTCGAGTTTTTTTCCGATGGACGCTTTTTGCGGGCACTCATTCATGACGGCCGTGACAATGAAGAGCCGGTCTTCCCACAGCCCGATTTGAAAATGAGGAAGCATTTTGTAGCCGCGCTTGCCAGGGGAAAAGGCCACCCACGTATCTTTCGGCGGATTGACGGTACGGCGGGCGTGTTTGGCAACATGATAAAATATTTCTTCACCGGTCAAAACCGACAAAACCGGCGAAAAATACTCCCCCAATACTTCAAGTTTCGGACGGACGGTTGATTTCAGCTGTTCCATCCGCTGATCGAGGCCTTCGATCCGGAAAACGTCAAAATCCTGTCCAGTAAAAGCAGTGATGCCCATTTGTTCACCTCCGTTCTGTATGAACCATGGGGATATTCATATTTTATCATCCATCAGGGAGGTTTAACAAATAAAAGCCGGTGGGTAAAAATAGGTATACACACAATTTTGTTACATCAATCGAGATTACACATAATATATATAAAGATAATATCAGAAAATTCATATCATTACCCCAGGAGGATGTGAAGAAAAATGAAACAAGTAATCTCTTCGGTGAAAAGAAAACCTTATGAAAGAAAACGGATTGCAGTATTGCGCATGGAACTGGATTACGAACTGGCTACGTTATATGAAGCGATGGAAATGAAAGATGAAGAGCAAAAAGGAAAGTCGATTAAGCGTCTGGAAAAAATCCGTGAAGAACTGCTGAAAATGAAAGCCATGTAATGGAACGAAAAGGCAGGATGTCGTTGAAAGCGGACTCCCTGTATTGGATACAGATGGGGTTCGTTTTTGTGCAGGAGAGGTTCATCTTTACTGACAAAACCGCTATGGGAAAACGATTTCGGACGCATTCTCAAAACTTGATAATTGTCTTTATTTCCTTTACGCTTAAGGGAAATGATTTGCATAGATGGAGGGCCCGACTATGGACAGATGGGAAGAAATCAATACATATGCCGTCCGGTGGATCAGGGAAGCGGGCGAGCGGATTCTTGCTTCGCAAAAACCGCTGCAAATTGAAACAAAATCGGACCGCAATGATCTGGTTACCAATATTGACAAGGAAACAGAACAATTTTTAATCGGCAAAATCCGGACAACCTTTCCGGATCACCACATTTTGGGTGAAGAAGGCTTCGGTGAGGATATTCGTGATACAGAAGGCATCCTCTGGATTGTGGATCCGATTGACGGGACGGTCAATTTTGTCCACCAAAAAGTCAATTTCATGATTTCCATTGGGGTCTACGAGAACGGAGAAGGCAAACTGGGCTATATTTATGATGTCGTCCGGAAAGAATTGTATTTTGCAGAAAAGGGCAAGGGGGCTTATTTTAACGGGGAACGGATTCCGTTACTTGCGCAAAACAGGCTGGAAGATACGATCCTTGCGCTGAATCCGTATTGCATGGTGGAAAACAGGGGTATCGACCCGGCCCGTCTGGCAGCGCTTGTCAGGGATGTGCGCGGCACAAGGAGTTACGGGTCGGCAGCGCTTGAGCTTGCTTATGTGGCAATGGGAAGGCTTGATGCTTATATTACGATGCGCCTGTCGCCGTGGGATTTTGCCGCCGGGAAAGTGATCGTGGAAGAAGTGGGCGGCGTTGTGACGGATGTTTTCGGGCGCCCGCTCGATATGCTCGGGAACAGTTCCGTGTTTGCCGGCAAGCCCGGGCTGCATGAGGAAATTTTAAAGCGGTATCTAAAAGGGCAGGAATAAGAAAAGAGGGGCTCACAGTTTCCCCTCTTCACGCATTTTTTTCTTTGTTTTAAAGCCGAATCCCATAATGACAATGAGAAGCGCGGTGCAACCGAGAATGCCGGCAACGCTTTGGGCGCCGATCGCAACGCCGATGCCGCACATGGAAAGGAATGCAGCCAGTGAAAAGAACACAAATACCCATTTGATTTCCCGCATATGATGAACCTCCCTCTCCCCTTATTTTAGCGAAAATGTTTTAATAAAGCCAGCATTGTGTTATAATATTTTAGTTAAAGGTACAGACTAACATAGATTTGCGTTTAGGCAGGAGGAAATGTTTTTGAAAAGAAGAGAAGATTTACGCAACATTGCCATTATCGCGCACGTAGACCATGGGAAGACGACACTTGTGGACCAGCTGCTGAAGCAGTCCGGTACTTTCCGTGCCAATGAGCATGTTGAAGAACGTGCAATGGATTCCAATGATCTGGAACGGGAAAGAGGCATTACGATCCTTGCCAAAAATACGGCAGTTCATTATAAAGATAAGAAAATCAATATTTTGGATACTCCGGGACATGCTGACTTTGGCGGCGAAGTCGAACGGATTATGAAAATGGTGGACGGGGTCTTGCTTGTGGTGGATGCCTATGAAGGCTGCATGCCGCAGACGCGTTTCGTGCTGAAAAAAGCACTGGAACAAAACTTGACGCCGATTGTGGTCGTAAACAAAATTGACCGCGATTTTGCACGCCCTGAAGAAGTGGTTGATGAAGTGCTTGAATTATTTATTGAGCTGGATGCTAATGATGAACAGCTGGAATTTCCGGTTGTGTATGCTTCCGCCATTAACGGGACGGCAAGCCTCGATCCGGATCCGGCCAAACAGGAAGAAAATATGAAAGTGCTGTTTGATACGATTATCGAACATATTCCGGCACCTATCGACAACCGCGAAGAACCGCTCCAGTTCCAGGTTGCCCTGCTTGATTACAACGATTATGTCGGGCGGATCGGCATCGGCCGCATTTTCCGCGGAAAAATGCATGTCGGCCAGCAGGTGGCATTGATGAAGCTGGACGGCAGCGTCAAGCAGTTCCGTGTCACCAAAATGTTCGGTTTCTTCGGGCTGAAGCGGGAAGAAATTGAGGAAGCATATGCCGGGGATTTAATTGCGGTATCCGGAATGGAAGACATCAATGTCGGGGAAACGGTCTGCCCGGTTGAACACCAGGAAGCACTGACGCCGCTCCGCATTGATGAGCCGACTTTGCAAATGACTTTCCTTGTCAACAACAGCCCGTTTGCCGGCCGTGAAGGAAAATTTGTGACGGCGCGGAAAATTGAAGAACGGCTCCGTTCGCAGCTGCAGACGGATGTCAGCTTGCGTGTTGAAAACACTGACTCTCCGGATGCATGGGTTGTATCTGGACGGGGGGAACTGCATTTATCCATTTTAATTGAAAATATGCGCCGTGAAGGGTTTGAACTGCAGGTTTCAAAACCGAAAGTGATCATTAAAGAAATCGACGGCGTCAAATGCGAACCGGTGGAACGTGTCCAAATCGATACACCGGAAGAACACACCGGTGCGATTATTGAGTCGCTCGGTTCCCGGAAAGGCGAAATGCTCGATATGATCAATAACGGAAATGGACAAGTCCGCCTGATTTTCAATGTCCCGGCCCGCGGATTGATCGGCTATACGACCGAATTTATGACGCTCACGAGGGGTTACGGCATTTTAAACCATACGTTTGATTCCTACCAGCCAATGCAGTCTGGTCGTGTCGGCGGCCGCAGAAACGGCGTTCTCGTCTCCATGGAAACGGGCAAAGCCACGACATACGGCATGATGCAGGTGGAAGACCGTGGCACGCTGTTTGTCGAGCCAGGCACGGACATTTATGAAGGCATGATCGTCGGGGAAAACTCCCGTGAAAATGATATTGCTGTCAATATTACGAAAGCAAAACACGCGACAAACGTCCGCTCGGCAACAAAAGACCAGACGGCGGTCATCAAAAAGCCGCGCATAATGTCGTTAGAACAGGCGCTCGAATACCTGAACGACGACGAATATTGCGAAGTGACGCCAGAATCAATCCGGCTGCGCAAAAAAATCCTGAATAAGAGCGAGCGCGAAAAAGCGCAGAAACGGGCAAAAGCAGCAGAGAATGCATAAGCAAAGAATAGGGCCGGCATGACCCTGTTCTTTCATATATTCAAAGGGGAAAAGGGGAGATAGGATGACAAGCGAGGCGGTTCACCACCAATTGTCATTTTTTGCGGCGTTGTACAAAGTGGATGAAAACCCGGAACCGGGGATGTGGGCCTTGTATCTGACCATCGTCGTTCTTTCGGTCATTGTCTACCGGCTCGGATTTGCGAGAAAGTTGCCAGTTCTGAAATCTGCTGTTATTTATGTACTGCTCCTTTTGGGATGCACGCTGCTCACGTTTTTTGCCATCTTTTTGCCCGTGGGGGAGTCGCTCTGTTTAGCGGCTGTTGTGCTCGGCGTTTACAAAATCCGCCTGTATCAGCATAAAAAAACTGAAAAAAAGGAACGTTTTCCAATGTAGCACGCTTCCGGTTCCGGAAGCTTTTTTTGTGCCGCAAAAGAACTGGACGCGCGCAATGATTCTAACCGGACTTGCCCGTACATATACTTTAGCAGTGCCTGGTCCTTTGTCCAATCCCAGCGATGAACAGGTCACACCGCGCTCACATAAACTAACATAATCCATATGAAGCAGGGGGCATCGATTTGAAGAAAATATACGTCTTGGATACCAATGTATTGCTCCAGGATCCATATGCCATCTTTTCTTTTGAAGATAATGAAATTGTCATACCGGCTGTTGTACTGGAAGAAGTGGATTCTAAAAAACGAAATATGGACGAAATCGGCAGAAATGCGCGCCAGGTATCCAAATTAATGGACGGTTTCCGGCAAGCCGGAAAACTGCATGAGAAAATCCCGCTTGAAAACGGGGGTGTGCTCAGAATTGAGCTGAATCACCGCTCCTTTCACCAGCTGCAGGATATTTTCGTGGAAAAAACAAATGACAACCGGATCCTCGCGGTTGCGAAAAATTTATCGCTGGAAGAAGAGAGAAAAGAAAATGGCCGCCCGGTGATTCTTGTCAGCAAAGATGCGCTCGTCCGGGTAAAAGCGGACGCGCTCGGCCTGTTGGCGGAAGATTTTTTAAACGACCGTGTCGTAAGCCTCGATCATCTTTATACCGGGCAAATGGAAATGTATATCAGCCCCGATTTATTGAAACGGTTTTATGAAAAGCAGGAACTGTCGCTGAGCGAAATTGCCAACCACCCGTTCTACCCGAACCAATTTCTGATTTTGAAAGATGCGCTCGGCAGCTCGGCTTCCGCAATTGCCATTGTGGATCAGGCTGGAAAAACGGCGAAAAAGCTCTTTCATGTGCAGGATGCTGTCTGGGGAATTAAGCCGAGAAACGCCCAGCAGTGGATGGCAATGGAACTTTTGCTGCGCCCCGATATTCCGCTCGTCACCCTGACCGGAAAAGCGGGAACGGGCAAAACATTGCTTGCCCTTGCTGCAGGCCTGATGCAGACGGAAGATTTGCATGATTATAAAAAGCTTTTGGTCGCTCGTCCGATTGTTCCGTTTGGCAAAGATATCGGCTATTTGCCGGGAGAAAAAGAGGAAAAGCTGCGGCCGTGGATGCAGCCCATCTACGATAATCTTGAGTTTTTGTTTAATACGAAAAAAGCGGGAGAAATTGATGGCATATTGTCCGGCATGAGTTCGATTGAGGTGGAGGCGCTGACGTATATCCGCGGGCGCAGCATCCCGGAGCAATATATCATTATTGATGAGGCGCAAAATTTATCCAAGCATGAAGTGAAGACGATTTTAACAAGGGTAGGGGAACAGAGTAAGATCGTGTTAATGGGGGATCCGGAACAAATTGACCACCCGTATTTGGATGCTTACAATAACGGGCTGACGTACGTCGTTGAGAAATTTAAAGATGTGCCGCTCGCCGGGCATGTGCAGCTGCTTAAGGGCGAGCGCTCAAAACTCGCGCAAATCGCGGCAGACCTTTTGTAAGACCACTATATGAAAAAACCGGGAGCAGCTGTCTTAAAACGTTTATGCTGCCCCCGGCATCCGGGATTATTCAATGCGCATACCGGTTACATATTTGACCGGGTTTTCCCGGTTTGAACCGTCATCCAATAAAATGTGAAGCGGGCCGTCTTCTTTCAGCGCCCTTCCTTTAATAGAAAAGGCAGCAATTAAATGGCCAGCCATTTCAAGCGGATAAGCGACAGGCCCGTTCTTTGTTTCAAACACGATTTTTTCCGCATCTTCCAGCGGCTCCGCATTTTGAATGAACAGGCCGACCGGGATGCCAAATGTCCCAGTTTTCAAATGGTGCCGTTTAAACTTTGACTTTGTCCTTACAGCAGCCTGCGGATCGGCCCCTTCTGCCATGGCTTTGTCAAAATATTTGCCGGTTTTCTTTAAGTAGGCTTCTTCCTGGCTGGTTTCCTGCTTTTCTTCGTCGAAATATGTATCAAGATCGACTTTCCGGTCATCAAATATCCAAGTGCCGATATCTAGCGTAATCGGAAACTTCACTTTTCCCTTTATTTGCATAATCATGATTGTGGCCCCTTTCTGTCCGTCTATACAGCATTATACCTTTCACGGCTGCCCGTGTCACTTGAAAGCGTATAAAAACAGTCCGGAAAGCGTTCGCGGTCGGGGAATTGCGGAATTTCAAATTCTGTCTCCCCCGGGTTGTTTACGGGATTCCGGGCGTTTATTGATTTCGTATAACTTGCAAAATCACGGTTTTAAAGGTACAATTTTTAATTAGATTGATATGTGAACGGGGGGATCAATTTGGCGTCTGAAACAAAGGTGAACCACCGGGAGAAAGCATACAGCCTGCTCAAGGCGGACGCAGAAAAGATATTAAAATTAATTCAGGTTCAAATGGATAACTTAACGATGCCCCAATGCCCTTTATATGAGGAAGTATTGGATACACAAATGTTTGGTTTATCCCGTGAAATAGATTTTGCGGTCCGGCTCGGCTTAGTGGATGCCGGTGACGGAAAGCGGCTTCTTGATTCGCTTGAACAGGAACTGTCCCTTTTGCATGATGCATATATAAAAAAATAATGTTGAAAACTCAAACGATGTTCCGGTTGTTTGAGTTTTTTATTTTTTTAAAAGGCAAAGGCAATGGCGGCCGGCGAAAAAGATGTTATAATTTAAAAATAACGGCAGGAGTTTTTTTAAAACGGTAGAATATTTTTTATCATGAATGTTGCAGTTTTTACGGATTGGAAGGTTCCTATGCTGAAAAAAATCTTAAAATCATTCGACTACTCGGTCATCGTTGTCTACCTGCTTCTTTGCTTATTCGGTTTGGTAATGATTTACAGTTCCAGCATGGTGATTGCAGTGCAGCGTTACGGGCTGGACAGCGCCTATTTTTACAACAAGCAGAAAATCAATTTGGCCCTTGCACTCCTTGCGTTTACCGTTACGGCTTTTCTCCCGTATAAACTATACGCAAGCAAAAAATTCCTTGCAGTGCTGATGTGCGGGTCGATGTTCGGGCTTTTGGCACTGTTTATTTTCGGCCATACGTCGAATAACGCGCAAAGCTGGTTCCGGCTCGGTTCCAGTTCCGTGCAGCCGTCGGAATTTGTGAAAGTTGCGATTATTATTTATCTGTCCGCCGTTTATGCCAAGAAACAGGCATACATTGACATCTTTAACAAAGGGGTTGTCCCGCCGCTTATCTTTCTTATCGTTGTTTGTTTCCTGGTTGCGATCCAGCCGGATATCGGGACGGCGACCATCATTTTTGGGATTGGCTGCACGATCATCGTTGCATCCGGCATGCGCCTGAAAACCATGCTGAAGCTGGCAGGGCTCGGGCTTCTATTTGCCGTTCTGTTGTCGCCGTTTCTTTTTCTGGAAAAGGACAAAATCTTTACGCCGGTTAAGATCGCACGGTTTACAGGCTATTTGAATCCTTTTCAGAACGAAGGCGGGGAAGGTCTTCAGCTCGTAAACTCCTATATTGCGATCGGGTCAGGCGGGCTGAAAGGGCAGGGGCTCGGGGAAAGCATTCAAAAGCTCGGTTATCTTCCAGAGCCCCACACCGACTTTATTATGGCCATTATTGCTGAAGAACTCGGGGCTTTTGGCGTCCTGTTTGTGATCGGCGGGCTTTGCTACATTGTGCTGCGCGGCATATATATTGGCATCCATTCAAAAGACCAGTTCGGGAGCCTGCTTGCGATCGGAATTTCCGGCATGATTGCCATCCAGACATTTATCAATCTGGGCGGCGTCTGCGGCCTGATTCCCATTACGGGTGTGACGCTTCCGTTTATCAGCTACGGCGGTTCATCGCTTCTGATTTTGTCTCTTTCCCTCGGCATTCTGGTCAATGTGGGCATGTTTACAAAGTATGAGGAAAAGTATAAACACAAACAGGAAAAGCCGCAGGAAGCGGGCGGAGCAAACCGGAGGCCGTATCAGGTCTACTCAAGGCCGTAACGTTTAAAAACGGGTGCTCGGCAGAGTGAAAGCAGAGGATAAAATAAAAAGGCGCAAGGTTTTATGCCTTGCGCCTTTTCCGCCTATCTTACGTAAGCCCTTTGCTGCCTTATTTTGCACCAAGCCGCAACATGCGGTACCATTGGTTTTTCCAAACTCAGCGAACCCGGGCTTTTTTTAGCGGGAGGCTGTCTTTGCTTTTGGCAAACTGTTTCACTCGCCCGACAACGAGGTTCAAATAACATAGCAGGCCGAACAGGCAGGAAATGAAAAATGCGTGCAGGAGGGTGAAAGTAAGATTCATCCTCGAAAAAACGACCATGGCGCCTGAAACAGCCTGCAGGCAGACAAGCACGAACGCAATGATCCATCCCCAGTAAATAACGCGCTGGTTTTGATAATGTCTTACGGCTCTAAAGGTGATATAAGCAATCCAGACAAAGATAAGGAGTGCCGCCATCCGGTGCCCCATCTGCACCCATTCGAACCGGTTTGCGGGCAGGGAAGGGTCGCTGTTCACACAAAGCGGGAAATCCCGGCAAACAAGGCTTGCATTCATATGGCGGACAAGCGCGCCCGTATAGACGACGATAAAGCTGTAAACGGTCACGCCGATCGTATGCCATTTCATGCTTTTTTCAAGAACAAGCCGGCCTGCGTCAAATTTCTGGTCCCATTCAAAAACCATCAGCGTTAGCATCAGCACGGACGCAAACGAAATGAGCGAAACGCCGAAATGAAGCGCCATCACAAGATCGGATGAACCCCAGACGACTGCCGCCATACCGAGAAATGCCTGCAGAAGCAGAAAAATGACGGAAATAATGGATAAAAATTTCGTTTCTCTTTTATGGCCGATTGCAAACCATGACCAAATGGCAAGCGCAAAGACAAGAAACGATGCGATGCCCGTGCAAAACCTGTGCAGCCACTCGATCAGCGACTCGACAGTGAGCGGATCAGGAAAAATTTTGCCGTTACAAAGCGGCCATTGGCGGCCGCAGCCAAGGCTTGAACCGGTATTGGTGACAAGTGCCCCGCCGATTAAAACCACCATCATCGATAAAGTTGTCACTACTCCGAGCCATTTTAAAGTTGTGCGCAATTGTTCCACCTTCTTTAATCTCATTTGTAAACATGTATCACAAGCCACGAATGCAACATACAGTCCCGCATCATTGCAACCGTTCATATAGTAGAAAATCCGTTCGGCAAGGTGCTTCCAACTATCATCTTATCGTAAAACAGTCTGAAGGAAAAATATTTATTTCCCATGACACAAATTTGCCATAAAAATGTGTCGAAAATATCACACCTTCGCGGTAATTTATGATTAAATATAATATAGGCAGGTATATTTCGGAATTCCGCATATTTACATGTTGGGAAACTTATAAATGATCTTAGTATGACGATATCGTTACATACAGTTTTGATTAATAGCCAAAAAGGAAAAGATGGATTATAGTTGTAGTATACCGTTTTCCTTATTGGCAGCGTAAAAACATTTACAAAAGGAATCCGCCGACAACGTGTCAGGCCATTTTTTTTGAACGGTTTTGAAAAATTGGAAGGAGGGACTATCGTGGCAGATAGTCGGACGATGGATACAACAACAAGGGTAAAAGCTGCAGACGCCTCTGCGTTGAAAGATTTCTTATCCTTGATTAAAATTGGAATTGTAAACTCAAATTTAATTACGGCATTTACCGGAATGTGGCTTGCATTGGAACTGACAAACAGGCATTTTTTGCAGTCGCTGGACATTATGGTCCTTGCGATGGCGGGAACTGCGCTGATTGTCGCCGGGTCGTGCAGCCTGAACAACTGGTATGACCGGGATATTGATGTCATTATGAAAAGCAAAAACTTCAGGCCAACGGTTACAGGCAGATTTTCAAACGCGAAAGTGCTTACAATTGGCCTCGGATTTGTGGCACTCGGCACAATGCTATTGTTTATGACCACTCCAATGGCGGGGTTGATCGGGCTGTTTGGCGTATTCAGCTATGTCGTGCTGTATACAATGTGGTCAAAACGAACTCTTGTCAGCAATACCGTGATCGGCAGTTTTGCCGGCGCTGTTCCCCCGCTGATCGGCTGGGCGGCTGTTGACCCGCATCTCGGGATTGTGCCATGGATGCTATTTTTGCTTATGTTTATCTGGCAACCACCGCATTTTTATGCGATTGCGATGAAAAAATGCGATGAATACAAGGCAGCGGGCATTCCGATGCTTCCGGCTGTCAAAGGGTTTCAAATCACAAAATGGCATATGCTCATATGGGTGGCATTGCTTCTTCCGGTGCCGTTTTTCCTGAAACCGCTCGGCATTGGTTTTATTATCCTTGCGACATTGTTTAATCTGGGCTGGCTGGCATTAAGCCTGTCCGGTTTTAAAATGAAGAATGATTTAAAATGGGCGAAATGGATGTTCATTTATTCGCTGAACTATTTAACGATCTTGTTTGTAGCAATGGTAATCGCTACGCTTTTCTAAAGGGAGTTCTTTCTTGCAAAAGAAATCCAATAGATTGCATCCTTGTTCTGACAGAAAGATACAGGAAAGAGGGGATTGGTAGAGCGATGAAACAGCGGCTGCAAAAGGGGAGTTTGCTTTTTATTGTCACTTTGTTTATGGCCGCGCTTTCGGGCTGTGGCAAGCCATATTTGTCGGCACTTGATCCTGCCGGCGAAGTGGCCCGGAAGCAGTATGATTTGATGATGTGGAGCGTTTGGATTATGGTGTTCGTCATGGTTGTCGTATTCGCCGTTTTCCTTACCGTTCTCATACGGTTCAGGCGGAAAAAAGGGGACGAATCCATTCCAAAACAGGTGCCGGGGAATCATAAGCTTGAAATCTTATGGACCATTATTCCGATTGTTTTATTGATTTTAATTGCCATTCCGACCATCAGCCAGGTCTTCAGCCTCGGAGATACGAAAGCGATGGATAAGAAAAAGGATGCCAAGCAAGGGGCGCTTATCGTTAAAGTTCGCGCCAGCCTTTATTGGTGGGAATTTGAATACCCGGGTTACGGTGTGGTGACAAGCCAGGAACTCGTTGTCCCAACAAACCAGAAAGTTTACTTCCAAGTTAAAGCCTCAGATGTGAAACACTCATTTTGGATACCGTCCGTTGGCGGGAAAATGGATGCCAACACAGATAATATCAACAAATTCTGGCTTGAAATTGATGATCAGAAGGCAGAGGATGCCGGAAATGTGTTTTATGGAAAATGCGCCGAATTATGCGGCCCTTCCCATGCCTTAATGGACTTCCGCGTGAAAGCGGTGCCACGGGATGAGTTTAAGGCGTGGATCAGCAATATGAAAAATGCAAAAGAAACAAAACCGGCGTCCGCTCTCGCACAGGAAGGGCAGGATGTATTCAAAAAAAGCTGCATCAGCTGCCACGCGGTCACGCCGAATGACACACGGCCGGAACAGGCACGGACAGCTCCCAATCTGGCAACCTTTGGCGAAAGGGAAAAAGTCGCCGGCATTTTGGACCATAATGAGGCCAATCTCAAAAACTGGATAAAAGATCCGGAAAAATATAAACCGGGGTCAAAAATGCCCGCCTTCGGGGATAAGCTTTCCGACCGGCAAATCGATGCGCTTGCGGCTTATTTGATGCAATTGAAAGCTGGTGAATAAAACAAAGGGGATATTCGAAAGCAAAGGGGAGGTTAAAGTGAGCGTAGGAACAAAAAAGGCAGGTTTTGGCGCCACTGTCTATGAATATCTCACAACAGTGGATCATAAAAAAATCGGCATTTTGTATTTGATTACAGGGGGATTGTTTTTTGTCATCGGCGGGATTGAAGCGCTGATGATCCGCATACAGCTGGCGGTGCCGAACAATCATTTTGTCGGCGCGGATACGTACAATCAAGTCATGACAATGCACGGCACGACCATGATCTTTCTTGCGGCCATGCCGCTCTTGTTTGGTTTTATGAATGCGATTGTCCCGCTTCAGATCGGTGCCCGTGATGTGGCTTTTCCGTTTTTAAATGCATTGGGGTTCTGGTTGTTTTTCTTTGGCGGTATTTTCTTGAATTTATCCTGGTTTCTTGGGGGCGCGCCCGATGCGGGGTGGACTTCCTATGCTTCACTGTCCCTCGCATCTGGCGGACACGGGATTGATTTTTATTCACTCGGGCTGCAAGTTTCAGGTTTCGGTACGCTCATTGCTGGGGTGAATTTCCTTGTGACGATTATGAACATGCGGGCGCCGGGAATGACGTACATGCGCATGCCGATGTTCACATGGACGACTTTCGTTGTGTCCGCCCTTATTCTGTTTGCGTTTCCACCACTTACAGCCGGTTTGTTCTTGCTAACATTTGATCGGATGTTCGGTGCGAAATTTTTTGACGTGGCCTTCGGAGGAAATACCATCATTTGGGAACATCTTTTCTGGATTTTCGGGCATCCGGAAGTCTACATTTTAATTTTGCCGGCATTTGGCATTTTCTCTGAAATTTTTGCACATTTTTCTAAAAAGCGATTATTCGGATACTCTTCCATGGTATTCGCCGTTATTTTAATTGGGTTTTTAGGCTTTATGGTGTGGGCCCACCATATGTTTACAACCGGCCTGGGCAATGTAGCCAACGCCATTTTTGCCGTGTCTACAATGACCATTGCGGTGCCGACGGGCATTAAAATTTTCAACTGGCTGCTTACGATGTGGGGCGGGAGCATCCGGTTTACAACGCCGATGCTTTATGCGGCTGCTTTCATCCCGTCCTTTACATTGGGCGGTGTTACCGGGGTGATGCTCGCGGCTGCACCTGCTGACTACCAATATCATGACAGCTATTTTGTTGTAGCCCACTTCCACTATGTTATTGTCGGCGGTGTTGTTTTCGGGTTGCTTGCGGCACTGCATTATTACTGGCCGAAAATGTTCGGCACGATGCTGAATGAGACAATGGGGAAAATCACATTCTGGCTATTTTTCATTGGTTTCCATTTAACCTTTATGATCCAGCACTGGCTCGGATTGCTCGGGATGCCGAGAAGGCAGTGGACATATCTGCCGAATCAAGGCTGGGATACGGATAACCTCGTCAGTTCATCCGGCGCGGTGTTGATGGCGGCAGGTGTGCTAATCCTCGTGGCCAATATTGTTGTCACGGCCGTCCAGAACCGGAAAGTCGGAAACGATCCGTGGGAGTTTGGCAGGACGCTCGAATGGTCGATTTCCTCTCCGCCGCCGGAATACAACTTTGCACAAACACCGCTTGTCAGAGGAATTGACACCTGGTGGCTCGAAAAAATGGAAGGGAAAAAACAGGTGACACCAGCAGAGCCGATCAAAGACATCCATATGCCGAACTCGTCCATCTTGCCGTTTTTTATGGCATTCGGCTTATTTATTGCCGCTTTTGGTGCACTTTACCATCCAAACCATACCAAAGCCGGCATCACGATCCTTGTCATCGGCTTGGCGATTACCCTTGGATCGATGCTGATCCGGTCGGTAAAAGATGATACGGGATACCATATTAGGAAGGAAGCCTTAATGGAACGCGAAGAAAGGGGGGCCGGGGCGTAATGGAAATAGAACAAAATTTTACGGCGAAAACATGGCCAGAGTCCCCGGAGCGGGCGACGCTTGAAGGCAGGAATAAATTTCTCGGTTTTTGGCTGTTTTTAGGCGGCGAGACGGTCCTTTTTGCTTCCTTGTTTGCAACCTACCTGGCGCTGAAAGACAAGGGCCCGGCATCAATGGTGCATGCAAAAGACTTATTTGAACTGCCGCTAACCTTTTTGGCCACGGTTTTTCTGTTAACGAGTTCCATTACAAGTGTGTATGCCATTTATCATATGAAAAATTTTGCTTTTAAAAAAATGCAGGCCTGGTTTTTGATTACCGTTTTGCTTGGTGCTTGTTTTCTTGGGCTTGAAGTCTATGAATTCCATCATTATGTGACGGAATACCATCATACATTTACAAGCAGCGCATTCGGTTCCGCGTTTTATACGCTTGTCGGGTTCCACGGCGGCCACGTGGCGTTCGGGCTGTTATGGATTACGACACTGATGGTGCGGAACGCGAAACGGGGATTGAATTTGTACAATGCGCCGAAATTTTACGTGGCAAGCCTGTATTGGCACTTTATTGATGTCGTCTGGGTGTTTATCTTTACGGTTGTATATTTGATGGGGATGGTGGGATAAGATGGAACACAATGCACAAATGGACAGACGCCATGTTGAATACGAATACAGGCGCCGCAAAAGCGCGGAGGAAATGAAGTACCAGGTCGTCAGTTTTATTTTGATGATGTTTTTGACTATTGTTGCATTCTGGGCCGTCCATGCCCATTTGTCCAAATGGTTTACCATTCCGGTTATCCTGCTTTTGGCTGCGATCCAGGTCGTATTTCAGCTGTTTTATTTCATGCATATGAACCATAAGCACCATGAAGGCCCGAAACTTTTCATCTTTGGCGGCACACTCGTCGCATTTGTCACAGTACTGGCATTCCTCACCATCATCTGGTGGTGAAAAGAAAAGCGGAGGGCGTTTGATTATCGGCTGTTAGGAGCCAGAGCTAAAAGTAAAGCGGAGGGCGCTTCTTGGGCGCCCCCGCTTTAAATCGATTTGCAATGGTGCGGAAAGTCCTACGGTGTGATGTCAAGGGTTAAAAACAAGTGAATTGGAAATTTTGTTGGCTCTATGTCGTAAAAATGGC